>CALDFY010000251.1 GCA_937942115.1 uncultured Anaerolineae bacterium
CCCTGGGTATGTAGCGCAGGCCGCCAGGCCTGTCAGTGCAGGCGAACAGCCTGCGCTACACCCTGTGTGTTTCTGGG
The DNA here is from genome assembly GCA_937942115.1 of uncultured Anaerolineae bacterium. Lineage (GTDB taxonomy): Bacteria > Chloroflexota > Anaerolineae > B4-G1 > DUEL01 > SpSt-77. The sequence goes on from CALDFY010000251.1 coordinate 78, forward strand.
TAGGGCACGGAGTGCCCGAAGCGATCTCCTCACAGGTTGGAGAGGAGACGAGGAGGTTACTTCACCACTTGGGGTAGCCATGTTTCGCTCCCTTCTGGTCGCCCTGCATTTCCTGACCCGCCTGCCGTTGCCGCCGAGGGAGATTTCGCTGGAGGAGGTGGGGCGGTCGGCCTGGGCGTTCCCGGTGGTCGGGGCGCTGATCGGCCTGCTGCTGGCGGGGGCAGATGGGCTCCTCGGCTGGCTGTTCCCGCCGGTCCTGCGGGCCGCGCTGGTGCTGGCCCTGTGGGTGGCGCTGACCGGCGCGCTCCATCTGGACGGCTTCGTGGACTCCTGCGACGCGCTGCTGGCCGCCCGTCCCCCCGAGGCCCGGCTGGAGATTCTGCGGGATACCCACGTGGGCGCGTTCGGGGTCGTGGGGGCCGTCATTCTGCTGCTGGTCAAGTTCGCAGCGCTGGGGGCCTGTCTTTCCGCCGGGACGTGGGCGGCGCTGCTCCTGGCGCCGCCGCTGGGCCGGTGGGCGATGGTCTACGCGATGGCCCGCTACCCCGCCGCCCGGGCGACCGGCATAGGGAAGACGGTGCGGGAGTCCGTCGGCGGGCGGACCCTGCTGGGAGCCACGCTGCTGGCCCTGCCCGTCCTTCTGGCGCACCCGCCAGTGGGCCTGGTCGCCCTCGCGCTGGTATGGGCCTTCACGGTCCTCTTTGCCCGCTGGGTCCTGCGGCGCATCCCCGGCTTCACCGGCGACGTCTACGGCGCCCTCTGCGAGGCCGTAGAGGTAGTGGTCCTGCTGACGCTGGCCGCCGGGGGAGGCCCTGCGTAGGCCGCTTTCGGAATGTCCCATGCGTTTCCGCCTGGGCTCCACATCCTACATCTATCCGGCGGACCTTCTGACCAACGTCCGGCGGCTGGCCGGGCTGGTGGAAGACGTGGAACTGGTGCTCTTTGAGGTAGAAGGGGCCAGTAACTTGCCCGACGCCGAAACTGTCGCGGAATTGGGGGAGGTCGCTCGTCGCCACGGGATCAGTTACACCGTCCACCTACCCACCGACCTGCAACTGGGAGCCGACGGGGAAGCCTGGGCGTCTTCAGTGGAAAAAGCCCGGCGGGTCATCCGGACCACCTGTCCCCTGAATCCCTGGGCCTACGTCGTTCATCTCAACCCCGAGGGGGCGGCGAACCGGGCCCGCTGGCAGGAGCGATGCCGGGAGGCGCTGGAAGTGCTGGCCTGGGAGGCCGGAGGTCCGGACCGGCTGGCCGTGGAGAACCTGGAGAACTGTCCCCTGGAACATCTCGTCCCCGTTCTGGAGCGGAGTCCCGTCTCCCTCTGCCTGGACGTGGGGCACCTCTGGCTGGCGGGAGTTGACCCCCTCCCTGCGCTGAGGGCCCACCTGGGACGGACGCGCGCGGTCCACCTGCACGGAGTGAACCGCCAGGACCACGAATCCCTCTCCTGGGCTCCCGCCGAATCCCTTCGTGCTGTCCTGGGGGAAATGCTCCGCCAGGGATACGGGGGCGTGGTCACCCTGGAGGTCTTCTCGGTGGAGGATTTTTCCTCTTCCCGGCAGCGCGTACGCTCTTTACTGGAGGAGTTAGAACATTGGAGGCCAGATTGACCCTAATTTTGGGCGGTGTCCGGAGCGGGAAAAGCGAGTACGCGCAGCGGCTGGCGGCGGAATCCGGCCGGCCGGTCCTCTACGTCGCCACTGCGACGGCAGGGGATGAAGAGATGGCGGAGCGGATCGCCCGTCACCGGGCCGCGCGCCCGGCCCACTGGCGCACGCTGGAGGCGCCGACGGACGTCGGGCCGGCGCTGGAAGCGGCCCTCGCCGGGGGCGAAGTCGTGCTGATGGACTGTCTGACCCTCCTGGTCTCCAACCTGATGATGGAAGAAGGCGAGGGGGTGACGGAGGACCGGCTCATGGCGAGGGTGACGGCCGAACTGGAGGCCCTGCTGGAGGCCTGCGCAGCGCGGGGGGTCACCCTGATAGTCGTCTCCAACGAGGTGGGGATGGGGTTGGTCCCCCCGTACCCGATGGGACGGGTGTATCGGGATGCGCTGGGTCGGGCCAACCAGTGGCTGGCCGCCCGGGCCGACCGGGTGGTTCTGATGGTGGCCGGCATTCCGTTGGAGGTGAAAGGGGGGCCAGGGCAGGCAGGCGGATAAACTTTACCGTATTGCGTATTCCGTTTTCTCCTTATTCCCCGGGGATCACGGACAGGAGAATCTGGTCCCCCACCGACTCCCCATCCACTTTTGCCCCCCACCGCTCCATTGTATCCAGCCAGTAGGCGCCGGTAGCCAGGGTATATTCCCCCGGCGGCGCATCGGCCGGGATGGAGAACCGATGCCGCTGGACAATGAGGTCGCCGGGCTCCCAGAATTCGGGCGGGAATCCCAAGCCGTCCGCCACCGCGACCGGAGCACTGTCCGGCCCCAGGAGATGACCCATAAGCGAAAGAAGTCGGGTGGGCCTCTCCTTGACCCGCCAGAACGTCCACAACTCCACCTCTCCGCCGGTACGGAATACGGAATACCCCACCAAATCCAGCGGGCCGTCCAGGGTGGTCGTCAGCGGATGCTCCGGCGTCGGGGACATCTCCAGCCGGTAGAGGCTGTAGAGGGGACGGCCGTCGGCCCGGCGGGCCGGGACGTCCAGCGCCGCGCCGGGGGGCGGCCCGGCCTCCGGCGGCATAACCAGGACACCGGGTGGCCCGGGGGCGAGCGAGACCCAGGTCTGCGCGCAATCCACAAAGACCACCCGAATCTCCGGGCGGCCCAGTCCGGCGCGCAGCGCGTCGGGGGAGATGGTGGGAGCCGCATCGGTGCAGAGGACAGCCCAGCGGGGCGCAGGGCGGGGCTCCACCCGGTACAGGAAGAGGGCATACCCCAGCCGGTCCAGGGGCGGGCGGGCCCGAAACCAGGCGTATGTGTTGACGTCCGGCGTGTAGACGCCCTGCAGGACCGTCGCGCCGATGGCGTAGACCCCGGGGGCCGGGTCCAGCGGCGTAAAGGGGACGGCGCGCCAATCTGGCGGCAAAAAGTCCACCGAGACCCCGTAGACTTCCGGCCGCGCGGGGCTGTAGTGGGCGTAGAAGACCCGCCCCACGCCGTTCTCCCGCATCCAATCCCGCAATTGCCAGAGGTTCTGCCCCCAATCCAGGTTGGAGTCCACCAGGTAGCGGTATCCCCCCGCCGGTCCGCCCGCCAGTTCGTTGAAGAAGGCCAGGTAGTTGGGGGCGACCCGCCACGTCCCCAGAGCCAGCCAGACCAGCAATAGAATACAGAGTACGGAGTGCGGAGTGCGTACTCGTGCCGCCCGGCCCGCGAGGATAAACAGGAACGGCAGGACGGGTAGCAGGTGGCGGTAGCCGATGTTGACGGTGCTGAAGGGGGTGGAGGCCAGGTAAACCAGCGGGAAAGCCACCAGAGGTGCCCAGCGGCGCAGAACCTGGGGAGTGAACCGGGGCTTCCCGATGAGGCCCGCCAGCGTCAGCAAAACCGTGGGAATGGGGGCCTTCAGGGCAAACGCGACGGGGAAATAATACCACCAGCCGTGGTCGCTGTTCTGGCCCAACAGGAAAGCCGGGTGGCCCAGGCGGTAGTGGCTCTGGAGGGAGCGGTAAATCTCCAGATGGGTCGCGGCGGGCAGGGGAAGCGGGAATCCGGAAACGGCGCGGAACTCAAACCCGTAGACGGCCCAGAGGGTCAACGCGGCCAGGGCCATCCCGCCGATAATGGCGGTGAGCCGGTGACGGAGACGGATAGGGGCCAGAAGTCCCAGAATCAGCAGGGCCGGAATGAGGGAGATAGCGGAGACTTTGGAGGCCAGGGCCAGCCCCAGGGCGATACCAGCCCCGACCGCATAGCCCCGGTGCGGGCGGCGGAGCGCGCGGGCGGCAAGGAAAAGGGCCGTGGTCCCCCAAAGGGTCACGGCCATATCGGTGGTCACCAGCGAGCCGTGGGCGATGATATGGGGGTCAAGGGCCAGCAGGAGGAGGGCCAGCAGGCCGCCGCGCGGCCCCCAGAGGTCGGCCGCCCAGCGGCCAACCACTGCGGCCAGCAGGAGGGTCATCCCGGTGATGGGGAGCCGGGCCGCCAGTGCCATTCGGGCCGGGCAGGGGTACTGCCAGACGGTCGCGTCGGTGACGGCGGAGAGGCTGGCGATCTCCCAGCCGTCTATCCGGCGGGGGTCGGGAAGGTCGGGCTGGAGCAGGAGCGGCATAGCCGCCAGCACGTTGGCCAGCGGGGGGTGGATGTGGACCGGTTGCAGCCGCAGGTCGCCGGTGCG
>CALDFY010000252.1 GCA_937942115.1 uncultured Anaerolineae bacterium
GGGTGAGGCACCCCTCTCCCAAACGAAGTTTGGGAGAGGGGAGGGGCCGGGGGCGGGGTGAGGCCAGCGCGCCGAAAAAGTTAGGGCCATTAGGCTTTTAGCCCCTGGCGTAGGTAGTTACCATGGGTGATTCTCCTGCGGGCCTTTTGTGCCCTTTGTCCATTGAATTATACTCCTATCCAATCTCCTGGTCAAACAACTCGCAAATATCCCGCTCCCGGAGCATGCTGCGGCGCCAGGTTTCAATGCGGGGAACCATATATGGGAGCAGGCGCATCGTGTAGTACGGGGTCAGGATGGGGATGCCCAGCAGGTCGCCGAAGACGATGAGGGTGAAGGCCTGCTCCACTTCCCCGCGCGCCTTCTGCAGTTCCAGCACCCAGTCGTAGAGGGTCATCCCGTAGAAGATGTCCCGCAGGGTGCAGAAGGTCCGGATCAACCGTTCCCGGATGGCTCCCTTGTTCATCATCGGAAGACCTCTTTCACCATACAACGGAAGCCGGGCAGAACGTCTTCCCCATCCAGCACGTCGTCTTCGCGGTGGATGACCGCCCGGCCTGATGGGTCGTAGACCATGATGCTCCGCGTATCGGGGTAAACCACCCACACCTGTCGGACTCCGGCGGCCAGCCAGTCAGCCACTTTCGCCTGGAGATAAGTAGCCGAATCGTACGGAGAGGCCACCTCTACGACCAAATCAGGAGCCAGGTGATGATAGCCGTCCGTTTCCTCCGGAGAAAGTCGCTCATGCGCCACGAAGGCGACATCGGCGGCCCGAACGGTATCCGGATCCCGGGCAATCTGGAAACCGGTCTCCGCCGCATAGACGACGCCCAGGTTATGCCGGTACACGTATTCAGCCAGAAGATACAGGAGACGCCCGGCAACTCGCCCATGTCGGGCTCCGGCTGGCACCATTATGGTCAACTCCCCCTGAACCAGTTCATACGTCTTCCCGTCGGCGGGGAGAGAAAGCAAATCTTCCGCCTTCATTTTCACTCCGGTACGAACGGGCAGATGGATTTCCGAATCCCCGACCATCGCATCTATTGACCGGTCGCCTTTCGTAATTCCTGCTCCAGCGCGTCCCAATCCCAGCCCACCACTTTGCGGCCTCCCGGCAGGATGAAAGTGGGGTAGCGGCGGACGCCGTACCGCAGGCACTTCCAGAGCCCCTCCAGAGACTGAGGGTCCACCACCCGCACCTGGAGCGCCGGGCCGAAGCGGAGGCTCAGTTCGTTGACCCAGCGCATCAGGCGGTCAAACTCCTCCAAGAACTCCGCTGGATACTCCTGGATCATCTCCTGGCGGGCGAGGTCGCCCACTGCGCTCGCCGAGAGCGCCTCGCAGGCCAGGCACTGGCGGAAAGTCGTCGGGATGGGCATCAGAACCTGGAGTTGCATTCGTTCATCTAATGACGAGGAGTCAGGCCAGCGAGGGTGTCGGAGCAAACAACGCCTGTTCCGCTTCCCTGGGGAGGGCAATCGGAACAAAGTAGGCTGCCGGATAGAGATAATCTTCGCCGGATTCATCCACTACCCGGATGTACCCTTCGCGGGCCGCAAATTCGTCGGGGAGGACCCGATACACTTTGCCAGTTTGCAGGTCCTCATCATCGCTCCGAATACAGATCACGAATTTTCGTTCCATGTCTGCTCTCAATCCAGGAATCGTTTGATTTTCATGCGCTTTTTGCCAATTCCATGCGCTTCGTACCAGTGGATTTCGGCGCGCCGAAGACTGCCGTTGAGAAGGCGTACTGTCGCGATGCCTTTCATTTTGCGCCAGCGCCCGCGACCATATTGCTTTTCCAATCGGCTCAGGTCGCGAATGGCTTTCCCTGTAGCGATAACCTGGACATCTGTGATCTTCCCAATGACCTCAAAATGCACTGCTGATCTCCGCCCGGAGGAATGTACCCGTTATTGCAAAAGCAGGGCGGGTGGGGAGCCCGCCCTGCCCTGATGCGTCGTTCGTTCCTGCCCGGGTCGGCCCTACCGGCGGGCCTTCACCAGTTCGGCCCGGTAGCGGAAGATGGACCGGACGCCGTCTACTACCAGGATGACGGCCAGTACGACCAGGATCAGGGCCAGCACGCCCATCGTGATGAACGCCACCTGGCCGTCCCAACTCTTCTGTGCAGGGAGTTTCACCAAGAAGGAGTCATAGGCCGACCAGAGGAGCGCGGCCACGGTGGTGACGAACATAAACACGAAGGGCCAGAAGGTCCACTGGTAGTTCCTGGCCTTGGACATCAACCAGAGGGTAATGATCAGCAGCGCCAGGGCGGCCATTAACTGGTTGGCGGAGCCGAAGATTCCCCAAATCCGCAGGAAGGGCGCAAACCAGATGAGGAAAATGGTGAAGAGGAGGGCGATGATAGTGCCGACGTGGACATTGCGCATGATGGGGAGGCGATCGCCCAGGGCCTCGGCACTGGCCACCCGCATAAAGCGGACCACCAGGTGCATAATGGTCAATGCCATCAGGGTGAGGAAGACGGAGCCGTAAGCAACGCCGAAGCCTTTGCCCAGCGCAGCATCCAGTCCCCAGTAATTCAGGAAAGCGGAGAGGCCCTGGGAGAAGATACCCGCCGGGATGGTCCAGCCCTTCAGTTCGGCGTACTTGGCGAAGCCGACCCCCGCCGTACCAGCCAGGAAAGCCATCGTAGCGAAGAACATCTCCAGGAACATTGCTCCGCCGCCCACGTAGAGGGCATCGGTCTCCTTCTCCAACTGACGGGCGGTGCCGGAGGAGGAGACCAGGCTATGCCAGCCGGAGATGGCGCCGCAGGCGATGGTCACGAAGAGCATCGGCCAGAGAGGACCACCGGGCGTCTTCTTGGGGTCAAAGAACGCAGTGAGGGCCGGAAAGTCCCCCAGGCTGGGGCGCCCGATGAGCAGGCCGATCACGCCGCCCACGACGCCGAGGAAGACGATCCAGAAGGCGACGTAGTTAATCGGCTGGGCCCAGCGCCAGATGGGCAGGACGGCGCCCAGGTAGCAGAAGACCAGCACCATCAGGCTGCCGATGAACCCCGCCTGGGTCACCTGCAAGAAGAGGGTCGGCGAGACGGTCTTCCCCTCCACGACCTGAAGGCCGTAGATGGTGCTGAAGAGGTTCTTCACCGCTGGCAGCGTCCCCACCCAAATGCCCACCAGGGCGATGACGACGGTGACCACGGTGGTGAGAATGATGTCCTGCTTCCACTTATAGGTCATTTGACCGGCCAGAAGGCCCGCCAGAGTCACAATAATGACGCCCAGGGGCACAGCCGGGTTGGTCAGCAGGACAAAGCCCACCTGGATGCCGAAGGCGCCCATAATCATCAGCAGGTAAATGTATATGAAGGCCAGCAGGATGTTGCGGGCACGGGGGGAGATGAGGCGGTAACTCAGGGCGCCGAAGGTCTGTCCCTCTTCCCGGACCCCAATAATGATGCTGGAGTAGTCCTGGACCCATCCGATAAAGAAGGTGCCCAGGATGATCCAGGCCAGGGCGGGGAGCCAACCCCACTGGAGGGCGATGATGGGGCCCAAAATGGGGCCGAGGGCAGCGATGGACTTGAACTGGTAGCCGAAGAGGACGTTACGGTTGGCGGGGATGAAGTCCACACCGTCCATATACATCTTGGCAGGCGTGGCCTTGGAGGGGTCAGGCTGGATGACTTTGCGGTCAATGCTCTTGGCGTAGACGCCGTAGCCGACGGCGATGCCAATCGCGGCAAGAATCAGGACCACAATCGCGTTCATCCTTTTCCTCCTTCAACAAAAATGGGGCATAATGGGGATAAAACGATACGGAAGGCGGACGAACGGTGGAACAGTACCTGATGTTTAACCCCGGATCACCTCCTTCTGGCTGGAAAAGTTGATGGGGAGCGCTGATATTTTACCACAAGCCACCTGATTTGGCAACTTCAGGCCCTACCGCGCGGGCGGGGATGACGCCGTCGGCGTATGGGAAATTTCCACCGGGGTTCCGCCTCCTCGTCCGCGTACTCGGTGAGCCATTTCTGCGCAGTCAACCGGCGCACTTCTTCAAAATAGGCCACGTTGGGGTCAGAAGCATCGGCAAGGCCTCCTCCGTGGAGCAAATCCCAGATGTAGTTGACGAGGACGCTCCCAACGGCATGGATAGCATCGTGCCGGTCCAGCCCCTCATCCATCAGGCGGCGGAGGGTCTGTTCAACGGGGGTCTCATCGCCGAGCGCGGCCTGGTTTTCTACTGCCGTATGGATGATGGCGTGGAGGTACGGTTTGGGAATCCGGATGCCCGCTTTCCGATGGTAGTCCATGACCATCTGCACCCGGCGGTCCTCATCCATTTCCAGCCATTCTTTCGGGTCTGGAGCAACCAGCGGATTGTATTTCATCCGTCCCCTCAAGACGCCCGCCGGCTCCGGGGAGAAGGCCGGTGACGGCGCGCTCCACTGCGGGCTTCTCCTGCCGCCGAAGCCGGGCTGGCGATGAAAGCGTCCAGCACAGTTTTCAGGCAGACGAACGCCAGCCCCCGATATTCGTCCCGAAACGGCTCCTCTTCGTCCTCTTCCATCAGTGCTTCAACAATGTATCTCAGCACCTCGGGCTCCGGATACTCTGCCAGCATTTTCACGATGGCGGTCTCAAAGTCCGTCTCGCTCGCAGAGAGAAATCGTTCCAGGAACGCGAAGTTTGCTTCATCGGCCTGCTCCACTGCCTCCACAGGGACGGAGCGCAGGCCCTGGGGGCTCTGCTTCATCGCCTGCCAGACCACCACGGCGATGAAGAGAATGTAACCCATTTCATTCTGATTGAAGGGGTCGCCGTCCAGGGTCAGCAGGTAGGCCAGAATGGCCGGCTGCTCCTGGGACATCTGGGTCATATAGCGCTGCACTTGCCCGGGGGAACTCCCGGCCACGCGCTGCCAGGTTTGGGTGACGATTTCTTCGGAGATCATTTTTCGTCCTTTCGGACCTCCAGAGCGGTCCGGAGGTCGGTGAAGAGGGCCACCGAGGGAACCTCCGGTGCCAGACCGGTCAGATTCATCCACAGGGCCAGATGGGGGTCTTCCCGTTGCAGGATCAGGCGGCGCAGGTGGGGACCGTAGCGGGTCAGCCAGGGGGTCAGTCTGGCCCGTTGGGAGGAGGTACCGGGACCCCGGTATGCCATCATCAGGCGATGCGGGCCTATCTCCCGGTTCCAGGAGAGGATCGCAGCGCTTCGGAGTTCGTTCGGCGGTCCCACCTGAATCTCCCTGCCCTCCGAGGACTGGAGAGTCGCCTTTATTATAAGCGCATCCCGTTTTTTCTGCAAGCGGTCGGCCAGCCAGAGAATAGGGATTTCGCGGTTTTCCAGCAGCAGGGTGATCTCCATCCGGCGAAACGGAGGATGGGCCTGGGGAATCAGGATGCGCGCGCCGGAGGCCGGAGAGCCCAGCCATCCCCACTGATATTCCTCCCCCAGGGCTCCCAGGCCCTCCTCCAGCCACCGAAAGAGGCGACGGCCGCGCTGGCGGTTGTAGAGGTGGCCGCCGATATACCACAGGAAGAGAACGACCGATAGGGCAATGACAGCAACGGTGCCTGTGTTCATCTGCATATTACAACACCCGATTCCGCAGGGGGATTCGCAAGAGGTCTTGCGTTTTCGGGAAAGTTTTATACAATTACCAGGCCGCAAAAGCCTACGACAGGAGGACGTGATGAAAGAGCGCCTTCAACGACTCTGGCGGGCCTTTGCCAACGTTGCCATCATCTTCTCCTTCGTCGTCAACCTGGTTCTCGTCCTGGCCCTGATTCTGGCCGTTGGCCCGTTGCTCCAACTGAAGACCCGCTTGCTGGAGCCTCTCCTCGTCAACCTGGACCGGGCGTTTCTGGGCCTCGGGGAGACGACCATCCGGACGACAGTGCCGGTGGACCAATCCATCCCCATCCAGTTTGACCTGCCCCTGGATCAACCCCTGGGTCTGAATTTTGAACTCCCCATCACCCAGGACACGGTGGTCGTTCTGCTTCGGGATACCTCCATCCCGAATACGACGGTCTACCTCAACAATGTCCCGGTGCGGACGACGGTCGTCCTGCCCGCCGGTACCCCCCTGCCGGTCCGCCTGAACATGGTGGTGCCGGTGCAAAAGACCATTCCGGTGCAGATGACCGTCCCGGTGAGCCAGACGGTGCCCATCCGGATGGAGATTCCGGTGGCCATTCAGTTAGGGCCCTCCGGACTGGACCCGGCGGTCCAGCGGCTGCGGGACGTTTTTGTGCCGGTGCGCGCGCTGATAGAGTATCTGCCGGACGAAATTCGCCTTCGGTAACGGAATCCAGGGCTATTCCAGTTCCAGCACCTCCACCCGTTGCAGACGACCGGCCCGGTCCATCTCTACGGCCACCACCAGCAGTTCTCCGTCCGCCTCCCAGAGGCCGTGTTCGGTGATGTACCGTTCGGCGACGGCCTGCATGCGCGCCCGCTTTTGGGGGGTGATGGACTCCTCCGGCGTGCCGAAGGCTTCCCCCCGACGGGTGCGGACCTCCACGAAGGCCCACACCGACCCGCGCCGGGCGACAATATCCGCCTCTCCGACCGGGCAGCGCCAGTTTCGCTCCACAATCTCGTAGCCCCGGCGCCGGAGTTCCTGCGCGGCCAGTTCCTCTCCCCGGCGGCCCAATCCGATTCGCTGGCGACTGAGGGTCATGACTCCGTATTCCGTTTGGCATGTTCAGGCTCTGCGGACGGCGGTCAGTCGCTCGTAGTGGGCGACCAGACGGGCCGTGACCTGGCGGGCGTCGTACTGCTCACCGGTGCGGCGGGCCCCCTCCGCCAACCGCTCCCGCAGTTCCCGGTCATGGGCCAGTCGGGCCCAGGCCCGCGCCATCGCGGCGGCGTCGTCCGGCGGAGTCAGCAGGCCGTTCTCGCCGGAGCGGATGACGGCCCGAATCCAGGGCACGTCCAGCCCCAGGACCGGTCGCCCGGCCCCCAGCGCCTCCAGAACCGACGCGGGCAACATCTCTATTTTGGACGCGGTGACGCAGAAATCGGCCAGCGCGACGTAGGCCGGCACCTCCGCCGGAGCGACTTGCCCGACAAACCGGACCCGTCCGTTCACCCTCAGCCGTTCCGCTGCCTTCTCCAGCGCCGGACGCTGGAGGCCGTCCCCGATGACCAGAAGATAGGCATCGCTCAGTTCCGGTGCCGAGAGGACTTCCAGAAGGAAGTGGATGTTCTTTTCGGCAACCGCCCGTCCGACGAACGCGGCCAGCGGCGCTGTGGCAGGGATGCCCAGGTTGGCCCGGGTCACGTTGCAGTGGGGTGGGCGGCCCCGCTCCACGCCGCAGGGGATGATTTCCACGCAGGCCTGGACCCCCACATCCTCCAGCACCTTCGTGACCTCCGGCGTCGGTGCCGTCACCAGGTCGCAGCGGGGGAGGAGCCACCGCAGGTACGCCCTCAGCAGGGAGCGCACGACGGGGATGGGCACCCGCAGGCGGCTGTTGACCAGCAGGTCATAGCGGCTGTGGAGGGTGAGGACGACAGGGATGCCGAAGCGGCGGCCGTACCGCAGGGCCAGCAGGCCGCTCATCGCCGGCTGCTGGGCGTGCAGGACGTCCATCGTCCGCAGCAGGGCAAGGGCCCGGCGGGAGTACGCCAGCGTCACCCGGTAGCCGGGGTCGGGATGGGGGAATCCGAAGGAGCGGATGACTCCCGGCTCGTCCTGCGGGGCAGGTGGCCCTCCGGTGAAGACGAAGACCTGATGCCCCATGCTCTCCAGGATGCGCTTGTGCAGGGAGACGAAGCGGATGATGCCGTTTACGCCCGGCCAGTAGGCGTCGGTGAGGAGGCCGATACGCATCAGGAATCTCCGGGATGGCGTTGCGATTGCACCGGCAGGAGACGGTACACCGTCACCGCCGACTGGTAGTTCATCGTGGGGAGATACCCCTGCAGCCAGCGGTCCGGACGAATCTCAAAGAGGGCCAGTTGGTACGGGGTGAAGAGGGGGCTGGTGGTCAATTCCAGCATCGTGCCCAGGTCAAACCACCCGTCTTCGGTGGTGCCGGGACGGTCGGGCAGGACCAGGCAATGGACGCCCTTCGCCATCAGGTACCGGTCCATCTCCCCCCGGTAGAACCAGTCGCCGACCTCCGGGTCCACCAGTCCGTAGAGGTCTATGATGGGCCGGTCGCTGTAGAAGCGGACGGCGCCGATGTCAAAGGCGGCGCACAATTCTCCCCGAGGGACGTGGTCCCGCACGAAGCGGGCGGCGGCGATGCGGACGTTCTGCATATGCTCCAGATTCGCATCGTAGACGGAGTTCCAGTAGATGCCGTCGGCGACCAGCAGCAGCGCCAGCCCGGCCACCCAGACCCGTTGCAGGCGGGGCCGATGGGCAAACGCCCGGAGGCCGGCGGCCAGTCCCAGCCAGAGGGCGATGTGGTTGACGGCACCGTAGCGGCTGGCCGTCCCCGGGGTGGGCAGGAAGGCCATGTAGCAGAGATTGTGGATGACCAGCCAGAGGAGGAAAACGACCCAGGGGCGCCGGTCGGGGTCCTGCAGGAGGCGCGGCCAGCGGCGGACGTCCCACGCGCGCCGGGCGGCCCAGAGGAGGGGCCCCGCTATCCCCACCAGGCCGAACACGGCCCAGAGGGAGAGGGTATAGTGGGGGGCGCCGAAGAGGGCTCCCACCGGCAGGCGGGGGGGTGGAAGGGTCATCCCGCCCAGGACGAACTCCACCAGATAGACGGCCCACAGGCCGGTGTAGGTCAGCGGGGCGAACCGGGTCACCGTCTCCAGGATAGGGTTCTGAGAGGCCACCAGACGGATGCCCATCGGGATGGTCACGTGCTTGCTCAGGCCGCTCGTGGGGAGGATGTGACCGGTGCGCAGGTACAGGTAGAGGAACCAGGGGGCGGCGACCAGTCCGCAGAGGAGACCGGCCCGGATGAGATGACGGGGGATTCGCCGCTGGCGGGCGATTTCGGCCAGCCCGACGGCCAGGGCCAGCGCCAGTCCCTCCGGGCGGGCCAGGGTCAGCAGGCCCAGCAGGAGGCCCAGCAGAAGCGGGCGCCCGGACCGGTAGGCCAGGAGGGCCAGCAGCCCCAGGGCCAGAAAGAGGGTGGTCTCCATCCCGCTGAGGCCGAACCAGACCATCGGGCCGGAGAGGACCACCGCCAGAGCGCTCCCCAGGGCCGCGATAGCCCCCCAGATGGGCCGCAGGAGCAGGTAGAGCGCCGCGCCCACGATGATGAGAGCCCCGATGCCCAACCCTTTCGCCACCAGGTGAAGCGGGATACCCGCCGCATATCCGGCCGTCAACAAGAGCACCCAGAGCGGGCTGGAGGTCCCCACGCCTTTCTCGGTGGGGAAGTTGAACATCAACTTGCCGTATTCGGCCAGGTTGCGCGCGTAGACGAAGTGGATGTAGGCATCATCCATCGGGAACTCGGTCGGCATCGGCCAGAGGAAGGCCAAACTGACTGCCAGGACCGATGCCCCGATGAGCAGGAACGGAATCCCCTCCAGCGACGGATGAGCGCGATACAAGGTTCCCTCCGGTGCTTGATCACCACCGACCACAGACCACCGACCATAAGACCAGCAACCGCGAATCACTGACCACCGTCGTCTATGGTCTGTCGTCTGTGGTCAGCGGTCAAAGTAGATGGACTTGCCGGTGGCGGAGAGGGGGATGCCCATAACCACGTCGGCGTCTATCAGGCCCATCTGGCGGGCGACTACGCCAACCCGGTACATGACCCGGTTGTCTACGTTGAGCAGGCTGGCAGTTTTCACGGCGGAGCCGATGGCGATGCCCATGTCCAGCAGGCGCATCGCGCACTGGGGGCCGCGAAACTCCCCCTCCACCGTGTTGGGTTCCACGCAGGTCGGGTGTCCGCAGGCCGCGCAGTTGAGGCCCACCACCCGGGCGTCCTTCAGGCCGATGAGCACCACGGCCTCGGAATTCAGGACGTTCTTCCCGTCCCGGTCAAAGTTGCGCTTGCCGGTGCGCTCGCCGTAGGCAATCATCTCCTCGCCCAGGCGGCGCAGTTCTTCGCCCTCTACGATTTTGATCGCCAGAAAGTCTTGTCCCACGGCCTTAGGGGCCGTCCGGGCCGAAATGGCCATCAGTTCGGCGACGATGTGCAGGCTCATGTGTCCTCCTCAATGGTGTAGTCGTAGGTGATTTCGGCAGTGGCGATGGTCGCGCCGACCGAGCAGTACTTGTTTTTGGAGAGTTCAATGGCGTCCTGCACGGCTTTTTTGTTCAGACCCCGTCCGCGCAGGCGGTAGTGGAGATGGATTCGGGTGTAGGCCCATGGCGGGTCGGGGTTCTGCTCGCCGGTCACGGCAACCTCCAGGCCGGTCAGTTTCTGGCGCTTCTTCTGCAGAATGTTGACGACGTCATAGGCGGTGCAGCCGCCCAGTGCCACCAGCAGCAACTGGCTGGGGCTCATGCCGATGCCGTTCTCCTCATCGGAGGCGGACATCACCACGGAGTGCTTCGTGGCGTCCACGCCCACGAACTGCAATTTCTCCAGCCATTTGACGGATACGGTTTTGCCCATGAATAACCCCTCGTCAATTCGTCACTTCCCGTCATTGCGAGTCTTCCACGCGCAGGGTGCGTTCCTGCGGGTCAGAAACGGTGACCACCCCGCAAGATGAATCTTGCGCTACCAGTTTCTGGGTAGTCTCCGCCGCCGGAATGCGCCCTGCGCAACGGGGCCCTCGCAATGACGCTTCGGGCGCTGCGCGCCCTACCCAGAAACTTGTGGCCGCAATGGGCCGTCAGCCCGCTTCGCCCGGTGCTATTGCAGTTTGACAAATGATTTGGGCAATCGCCTGAGGTGGAATTTGCTCCCTCATCCCCCCTGCCCCCTCACAAGTGGAGGTTTTTTTCACG
>CALDFY010000253.1 GCA_937942115.1 uncultured Anaerolineae bacterium
TTCCTGCTGGCGCTGGGCGCGCTGGCCATCATCCGGGCCCTGCGGCCGCGCGGGGCGGCAGAAGCCGCCAAGGGATGAAAAAAGGGCACTCTCCTGCTCGTGTTGAAGTTCGGACGCAAGTTGGGAGACGGGGCTGGTAGAGGTTTCCCCCCCATATGCGTTAACTTAAGGGGCTGCGCCAGTTGGGTCGCCGCCTCGGGCGCTGACTGAAGCCAGCCTCTTTGGGCCTTCGGCCGGGTCCCTTCACTTCGTTCGCAACAAGGTCAGCCTTCGCCGACCTCCGGAGAAGGGCGTCAACGCAGGTTGAAGCCCGGCGCGAAGCGTAGGGGCAACCCTCGCGGTTGCCCCCAGGGGAGGCCGATTTCCCATCGGCGCAGGGGAGCGCTGACTGAAGGTCAGCCTCCCTGGGCCTCCGGCCAGAGGGCGGCCTGCGCCGCCCTTTTCAGGGGCGTCAACGCAGGTTGACGCCCGGCGCGAAGCGTAGGGGCAACCCTCGCGGTTGCCCCCAGGGGAGGCCGATTTCCCATCGGCGCCCGAGGCGGCGGGAAGCGGAGAGCCGAAGCCAGCCTTAAGTTAACGCCTATGCCCCTGCCCCCTCCCCGCTGCCGCTGCGCAGCGCGGGGAGGGGGGAACTGTAGGGGTTGGGCGCGGCGAAGCCGCCGCCCAACCCCTCCTTCCCTTTCATTCAAAAGGCGATTGTCGGAAAATCTGCAAAGTCGTAAAAGTCCTCACTTCGGCCCGTAATTGCTAAATTTCGTGGCTGACTACGACAGACGCCACTCCGCTCCGCTTCGTGGCTGACTACGAACAGACGCCACTCCGCTTCGCTCCGTGGCTGACTACGAACGGACGCCACTCCGCTGCGCTCCGTGGCTGACTACGATAGACGCCACTCCGCTTCGCTTCGTGGCCGACTACGAACAGACGCCACTCCGCTGCGCTCCGTGGCTGACTACGAACAGACGCCACTCCGCTGCGCTCCGTGGCTGACTACGAACAGACGCCACTCCGCTGGGCCCCGTGGCCGACTACCGGCGGCCGGCTCAATCCCAGCCGCCGCATCACCTTTGCCGGGGTCAGGCGCCGAAGGCGCCGCCATTGCCGCCGTATCCGGCGCCGCAGCGCGTTGATGGGCTTGCGCCGCTGGCTCTCCGCCATTGCCCATCTCAGAAAATCGTAGTCCTGTCCCCGAATCTTCGGCTCTGTAGGGTTCCGCCGGTAGGAATCGTAGTCGGTGATACGGCTCAGGTCGTGCTCCACCACAAAGTCGTAGAGGTCGGTCCCGGGATGCGGCGTGAAGAAAGCCGGACTGTAGTAGTCTGGGTCTATCTCCTTCATCATCCGCACCGTCTCCATTACCTCTTCCTTCGTTTCGGTGGGCAGACCCATCATATAGTTGGCCCAGATGGCGATGCCGTATTTCTTGCAAATGCGGGCCGCCTGCAGATTCTGAGCCACTGTGGTGCCCTTGCGGATGAATTTGAGCACCCGGTCGCTGCCGCTCTCAAAACCGATGAAGTACCCCCGCAGGCCCGCCCGAACCATCCGTTCCACCATGTCCTCGTGTTTCACCACGATGTCGGCCCGGGTCTGACAGAAGAAGGGAAGGTTGAAGCCCTCGGCAATGTACCGGTCGGTAAACTCCATCACCCACTCCCGGTCTTCGGTCAGACAGTCATCGTGGAACATAAAGGAGGCCAGACGGTAACGGTCCACCAGATAGCGCAACTCCGCCAGGACGTTATCCACACTGCGCCGGCGGACCCGTTTGCCGAAGAGGTAGTCTTCCCCGGGCTTACAGAAGGTGCAATTGTAGATACAGCCCCGCCCGGCGATGATGGTGGCAAAGGGAGGGGGGAGTTCCTCCACGAAGGGGACCTCGGGGGAATCCAGGTCGTAGCCCCATTTCTTCCACTCGTCCAGGAAGAGGTCCCGGTCGCTGAAGGGGATGGCGTCCAGGTCCGGCGGCTCGCCGCGCAGCACCCGATAGGACGGACGACGGCCCTCCGCGATGGCCCGGAGCAACTGAGGGAAGGTGATTTCGCCCTCGCCGGTCACCAGATAGTCCACATCGGGGATGCGCAGGCTATCCTGCAGGGCGATGGTGACGTGCGGCCCGCCGATGACGGTGACAACGTCCGGCAGGACCTCTTTAGCGATAGCGACCGCCTGACGGGCGGGGTTATAGTCCACGCTCATCATCGTGACCCCGACCACATCGGGGGCCCGCTCCGCTATGACCTTCCGGAACTGGTCCCAGCCGGAGAGGGCGCGCAGGTCAATCAAGTCCACTTCAAAGCCCTGCGCTTTGGCGGCTGCGCTGATGGAGGCCAGGCCGTGGGAAATCCAGCCGGCATCCATCCCTTGCTTGAGGGAATTCCAGCCCCGACCGGCGATGCCGGGGTAAATGAGCGTCGTCTTCAGGGCCATACCGGGTCGCTGCCTCCGTAACAGGGCGTTGAGAATCGGGCGGATGGCGAAGCCATCCGCCCTAATTCTACCACTATCGGCCAAAGGAGGCAACTCCGCCCCCGGCGCGGGGCTGCTGCAACCCACAGCAGTCCTCTCCCGCCGATGGGGCGTCTATGGTGTTTCGGAAGCATGGCCGGGCTTCAGCCTGCTGGTAAAGCCACCCGATAAATGCAATGCTCGCCGCCCGCTGCGATCTGCTGGATGCGCTCTGGCTCCACACCGGTCACCAGGGCGATCAGGCGCATATCCACTTTGCAGGGCAGGGTATGGCGTCGGGCGACCCGCTCGTACGGGCAGTTGGCAACTACGATCCGGTATCCGCCCTCTTCCTCCTGGGCCGTTGCCAGGTAGCCCAGCCCGTTCAGGAACTCCAAGAGGGCTCCCAAACGAGCGCTGAAGTCGCCTTCTGCCGATACCTGGCGGGCCATCCGCTCGGCGACCCCGTTGATGACGGCGTCCAACTCCTCGGGCGAGAGTCGCTCTTCCAGTTCCTCCAGGAGGGCGTCGGTCAGCCGGTCGTACTTTTTGGGGAAGAGTTCCTCCGCTTCACCCGCCAGCCGGTAGACATGCTGGGGGCGGCCCGGGCCTGGCTTGCGGAGAATCTGCGGCGGCCCGATCAACCCGTCCCGATAGAGGACATCCAGGTGGTGCCGGATGGTCACGGCGGTCAACCCCAGTTCGCGGGTCAGTTCGTTCACCGTAGCCTGACCGCGCATCTTGATGATCTCTAAGATTCGCTGTCTGGTCTCTTGCATGGCCTACCTCCTGCTCTATATGATACCATATTGCTGAAATTTTGTCAAACTCCAAATCGTTATTATTACGGCAGGAGATCGGCCATGCTATTCCCCCAGCCAGCCCAGTGGGTCATCGGTCTGGACCCTCATCCGACCCGATGGGTCAGGAAGATACTCCAGCGGCCCCTGGGGGACAAAACGGTCTACCTCCAGATAGCCCGCATCCATACACTCCCAGATCGCCTGGAACGGCGCTTTCCCCGCCTGCCACTTTTCTACGATGAAAACGCCGTGGCCCGGCAGGATGGTGAACACGACGGCCCGGGGGTCATCCGGGTTCCGCAGGCTTTCCGCCCGTCCGAATGCCTCCACGATCCCCTCCGCCTGGGCCCCCGTCCCGCAGGAAACCGGATAGCACTGGTAGGGGACGGCCACCGGGACATACTCCACGTACCGGGGGTCGTAGGCGGCAACCCCCCGATGGCCGTGCAGTTTGGAGCGGGCCACCGGCACCTCCACGACCCCTCCCGGCGTCTCCCGGCGGACGCGGGGCAACATCTCGTCCATCGCAAACATCTCCACCGCCTCCGAGGAGGGCGGGTCGTTTCGCTTCCCCTCCACGGGCCGATAGAACGCTCCCCGCCGGTCGGGCCGGACACCCACGATCACCGCCAGGTCATCCTCGGTCACCTGGCGCTTATCCACCGGACGCGCGCTCCCGGTCACCGTAGAGACCAGCGCGCCCAGACGGGGGTCCCAGGTGGCGAAGCAACCTTCGCTGTATTGCTCCGCGACGGCGTCGGAGACGGCAGGGACGTGGACCAGGTCGGCGATGCGAACCATCTCGGTGAAGAAGTCGCGACGGCTCAGTTCCCGGGCTGCCTCCGCCATCGCGGTGGGCGTCTCCAGGGCCTGCCATAGGGCGCGCGCGATCGGCGGCTCCACGGGGACGTGATGGGTGATCTCCTCCACACTGACGGCGGTGACCATCCGCAGGACCAGGTCGTCATAAAACCGGTCGGGCTCATCGGCCCGGCAACAGGGATAGGCGCCCACCAGGTCAAAGGAGTAGGCGACCTCCGGGCGCTCGTCTCCCACGAACAGCAAGATGCGCAAACACTTGGCCTGGGCCTGGATCATCCGCTCCAGCGCCAGAAGGGGGCCACCCCGCCGCCCCTGCTCCACCAGCACGCGCCAGGCCTGGGGCGCCAGTCCAGGGAAGGCGAAATCCGCCGGGTCTGGCTCCGGCCGGGAAAGGGCCCGCCGGAAGTGGTCCAGAAAGTGCCGGAATTTCCGCTTCGTGGCGTGGATCAGCGTGACCACCGTAGGCGTCCGGGAGAGGCGAAAGCGACGCCGGGCGGTGAGGAGGAGCGACTGTCGCCAGCCGACCGGTTCGGCGAAGGGCGCAGTCGTCAGCAAAAGGTCAGTCTGGTTGTCGGGAGTGGGCTGGACCGTGTCTCCCCGGGCCCGGACGCGGGCCAGCAGCCGCTCCGCCGCTTCCTCCAGCAGCGCGGTGGTGGAGAGACCCGGCACAAAAGCAACTCCGATCCCTCTGCGCAACCAGGGATGGACGGCAGAACGAGCCAGTAGACCCATCAGACCTCCAGCAACGGT
>CALDFY010000254.1 GCA_937942115.1 uncultured Anaerolineae bacterium
CGCTGGGGGGCAGGTGCACCCGCAGGAGATTCCCGTTGGGGTCGTATTCGTAGCGATAGACGACGTTGGTCTGGGGGTCGGCGGGCGCGGCGGGGTTGTGGTTGAGGGTGACCGCCGCCAGCCGATAGACGCCGTTATAGCTATAGTGGGTGACGACGCCGTCCGGCTCTATGAGGTCGGTCTGGTTGCCGACGGGGTCGTAGGCGTAGCGGGTGGTGGCTCCTTCGGCGTTGGTGACCGTCTGGAGCCGGTCCAGGGGGTCGTAGGTGTATTCGGTGCGGTTGCCGTTGCCGTCCACGGCCGCCGTGCGGTTGCCGTTTTCGTCATACTCATAAGCGGTGGTGTGCCCCTCGGCGTCGGTGACGGTCCGGATCCGATAGAGGCCATCGTAGGTGAAGGTGGTGGGGTGGCCGTTGGCGTCGGTGCGGGAAAGGAGGTTGCCCGCCGGGTCGTAGGCGAAGACGGTCGTCCCGGAGAGGGCGTCGGTGACGGTGATGACCCGGTTGAGGGCGTCGTAGGCATATGTGGTGGGATAGCCCCGGGCGTCCACTCGCTGCAGGAGGTTCCCCACCCGGTCGTAGGCGAAGGTCACCGTGTGCCCCTCGGGGTCGGTGCGGGCGACCAGCCGGTTGAGGCCGTCATACCGGTAGGTGATGGCGTGGCCGTTGGGGTCGGTGAGCCGGATGAGGTTCCCCACCCGGTCGTACTCGTAGCGGGTGGTGACGTTGACGTCGGGGCCGGGGGGCTGGTCGGGCCGGCAGTTACGGACCTGGGCCCGAAGCCGGTTCAACCCATCGTACTCGTAGCAGGTGGGGACGCCGTTGGGGTCCACCGTCCGGATGAGGTTCCCCGCCGGGTCGTATTCGTAGCGGGTGGTGACGTTGATGTCGGAGGAAGGCGGCTCCCCTTCCCGGAAGTTGCGGATTTCGGCGGTGCGCCGGCCCAGGAGGTCGTACTCGTAGCGGATAACCCTCCCGGCCGCGTCCGTTACCGCGATCAGGTGGTTGTCCAGGTCGTAGGCGTAAGCCGTGGTCTGGGAGAGGGCGTCGGTGACGGTGATGAGGCGGTTGGCCGCGTCGTAGGTGTAAAGCGTGGCGAAACCGCGCGGGTTGACCCGTCGGATCAGGTTGCCGTTGGGGTCGTATTCGGTGCGGGTGGTGACGTTGACATCGGGGCCGGGGGGCTGGTCGGGCCGGCAGTGGCGGATCTCGGCGGTGAGGCGGTTGAGGTCGTCGTACTCGTAGCAGGTGACGGTGCCGTTGGGGTCCACTACCCGCTTCAGGTTCCCCGCCGGGTCGTACTCGTAGCGGGTGACCCCATTGGTGTCGGCATTGGAGGGGCCGCCGGGGACGAAGTTCTGGATGCGCTCCACCACCCGGTCCAGGTCGTTGTAGACGTAGCGGGTGATGCGCCCCTCGGGATCGGTCTCGGCCACTAAATTCCCCACCCCATCATACGCGTAGCGAGTGGTGGCCCCTTCGGGGGCGTGGACGGCCTTCAGGCGCCGGAGGGGGTCGTATTCGTATGTGGTCACCCGCCCCTCGGCGTCCTGCATCGCCACCGTTTCATTCATCAGGCCGTAGGTGTAGACGGTGGTGTAGCCCAGGGCGTTGATCTCGGCCACCCATCGGTCGGAAGCGTTATATTCGTAACGGGTCGGGTTTCCGTTGGGGTCCACCTTCCGGATCAGGTTGCCGTTGGGGTCGTAGGCATAGGTTTCGGAGAAACCGAGAGGGCCGAAGACCCCGGTGAGGAGGGGGCTCCCGCCATCATAGGTGTAGGTGAAGACGGCGCCCATCGGCGTGGTCATCGCCACGGTGCGCCCCAGGCCGTCATAGCCATAGCGGGCCACGGCGCCTGCCCCGTTCTCTATCGCGACGAGGTTTCCGGCAGCGTCATAGGTGTGGGTGATGACGTTCCCGTTGAAGTCAGTGATGCGGATGGGGAGGCCCCGATCGTCATAGGTGAAGGTGCGGGTGAAGCCCATCGCGTTGGTGATGACGGTGAGGTTGCCCTTGCCGTCGTAGCCGTAGAGGGTCCGCCGACCGGCCGGGTCCTGCTCCAGCGTCAGGCGGTCCAGGTCGTTGTACGCCCACGCCCGCACCCAACCCAGGGGTCCTTCCTCGCGGAGGAGGTTGCCCCGGTCGTCGTAGAAGTAGCGCCATTCCCGGCCCTCTTTGTCCCGGAAGTAGACGCGGCGGTCGTGGCCGTCGTAGCCGTACACTTCGGTGTGGCCCAGGGGGTCGGTGACGCGAACCAGGCGGTAACCCTCGTCGTACTGATGGACGGTGGCGTGGCCGTAGGCGTCCACGATGGTGCGGGTGTGGGAGGGGTCGTCGTAGGCGAAGGTGCGGCGGGCGGTGGCACCTTCTATCTGCTCCATAACACGGCCAAAACTGTAGTAATTGTCGGGGTTTGTCTCCGGGTCGGAATTTTCTTCATATCGCAGCCGGAGGACGGGGTGGCCCTTCGGGCTGAGGATGGCGGTGAGCCAGCCGAAGGCGTTGTAGGTGTAGCGCCAGGTCTGGCCCCGGGCGTCGGTGAAGGCGGTAAGGAGGCCATCGGTGTATTCGTAGCGCAGGTGCGCCCCCTCGGGGGCGGTGATCTCCCGAATCAGCCCCTCATCGTTGTACGCAATCTCAATCCACCGGCCAGCGCTGTTCTCCACCCGGACCAATCGTCCATCGGCGCCGTAGGTCAGGCTCTGGGTGTTGCCGTTGGGGTCCGCCACGCCGGTCAGCCGCCCGGCGGCGTTGAAGCGGTATTCGGTGAGGTCCTTTTGCTTCAGGACGTAGCCGCCGGGGACGGCCTGGAGGGTGTCGGTGTTGCCGGGAGTTTTGGCGGTGAAGGAGCCATCGGGGTTGCGCCGAAAGAGGGCCGTGCGGCCGTCCGGATAATGGACTTTGACGCCGGTGAAAAGCAGGTTCTCTACGAACTCCAGGCGGAAGTCAAAGGGCCAGGACCAGCCGGGGCCGAAGGGGCCGGGGTCCATCCCGATG
Organism: uncultured Anaerolineae bacterium; assembly: GCA_937942115.1. Classification (GTDB taxonomy): domain Bacteria; phylum Chloroflexota; class Anaerolineae; order B4-G1; family DUEL01; genus SpSt-77. The sequence continues at coordinate 3,000 of CALDFY010000254.1, forward strand.
ATGGTGAAATCCCCCTTCGGCGGGACCGCCTGGGCGTTGTAGGTTCGCTCCACCCGGATATCGGTGTTCCCAATGCCCGGCAAGCGGAGGTCCAGGGTGCGGGTGACGAAGTTGCCGGAGGCGGTGTTGACCGGGTCGCCCTCGGTGCCCTGGTGGCCACCGCAGGGGCCCTTGAGGCAGGTGAAGCCGAAGGCGCCGGAGTAGGTGGATTGCAGTGAGGTGCTCCACGTATTGCGGTTCCCGGCGGCATCTACGGCTACGATGGTGTAGGTGTTCAGCCCGATCCGAGGGAGACGGAAGGATGTAGTAAAGAGGCCGTTATTTGCCGGGAAGAAAGGCACTACGTGGCTACTGTCGCTGCTGCTGGAAGCCGTGAAAAAGACCTCTTTCAGTGCACAGTTGTCAGCGATGGAGGCACTCAATAGGACTTCGCCTTCACCATCCTGCCACAGCAGGACCCCCATAATCTGGGGCTCCAGCCGATCCTCTATTTCCAGGTCAAAGGGGCCAGAAGCATGGGTGATGATCTGGGTATTATCTACGTCCAGGCGGACTGTGTAGAGCAGGGAAAGCGGGTCGGTAATCGGCCCTGAAGGGAAAGGAAAGACATCAGTGACATCCTCCCGAATCGGACTACCGGGAAAAGAGAAGTTCCGGCTTCCGGAGCCGGTGGGCCCGTTCACATTCATCCTCCCTTTGCCATAGGCGGCAGGGGAGAGCAGAAAAACTTTCCCTCCCCGGCCTGGATACGGAACCTTCTCCGCGGTCCCGGAACCGGTCCCACCCGGAGGAACCTGGTCCACCAGATGGAATTGGCAAGCGGGGGAGGTGGCGCCATCGGCCAGCACGCCGAAAGTAGAAAAATGGGTCGTCCAGGCCAGGATTTCACCCTTCCGGACATCCACCACACTGAGGATTTGTTCCCAGCGGCGGGCTGCTTCATTCCAATGATAAAGGCGGAGGCGAGCCGCTACGGCCGGTGGGAGCGCATCCGTGGAGAAACGGATGGTCAAAGCGACAGGCCAGCGGAAGGAGCGAACAGTCTGTCCGTCATCGGCCCGTCGGGCTTCCAAATTGAAGAAAAACGGCGCCGCCCGGAAGCCTTCCGGCATGGGCAACATCATCGGTGCGTAGTCCAGCCGCACCGTCGTGGTCACAGCACCTACGGGGAATTCCACCCTCACCTTCCCATCGGGCGAGGTGTACGTCCCCCCGCGCGGCGTGATGACGGCCGGATCGTAGTTCCGGGCCACCAGGGGGAGGAAAAGGCGGTGATAGGGAGAGGAGGTGGGGAGCAGGGGAGCAGAAGAGAGCGCAGGTTCCGCCGGCGCAGATGTTCCAGGAAGTGAAGCGGAGACCGGTATCTCTTGGTTGGTCCACTCTGACAGCGGCCTCTGTTCATGATTCGCCGGCCTCAGGCTGGCATCAGGAGGCAAGGGGAATCGGGGCAGGGGGTTCGCCTCCACCGGCTGCGGCTCGGGCACCTTCGGCCCCGGCAAGGCAGCCTCCCCGGCCGCAGGTCGCGGGTCGGGCACTTCTGGCCGGGAAAGGGACGGCAGAAGCCCAGGAGCGGAAGGACGGGCGGCCCCATCGGATGCGGAAACCGGAGAAGCGAGTATCTCGGGTATGGAGGGAATGGGGGACGGCCTCGGCTCGGCAAACTCCGGCCAGGAGGGAGCAGAAACCGCCGGGAGCATATCTATCGGCGGCGAGAGTTCAGCCTGGGGGGGGGGCGGAAAAGGGAACAGCACCGGCAACCAGCGCAACGGTGCAGAGAAAGTTCAGCACACCCTGGAACCGAGAGGACATATCGGCCTCCTTTCGGGTTCAAGGCGATGGGGAATGAAACTTGCTAATTTTATACCACAAAGGGGCGGAGATGTCAACTTTCTGGCTCTGAGGTTCGGATGCGAGTTGGGACATAGGGCTGGTTCCTCACCTCACCCCCTGCTCCTCTCTCTCCTGACCGAAGGAGATTGCTTAAAAAGTCGAGGTAAGGCAATAAACCACCAAGACACAAAGGCACAAAGGTTCTAAAGGGTGAAAAAGCGAGAAATTTTTCCGTTTCTTGGTGTCTTTGTGCCTTCGTGGTGACTTTCTAAGCACCCTCTGGGAGAGGGAAGGGGGATCGGGGGTAGGGTGAGGGTAAATCCCGTTTGGGCGAAAAACTTACCCTTGTCCGCCCCCATAAATTTTGAGGGCCGGGGATGCCGCCGCCCGGCCACCGCCGGCTCCCCGGCCCTCACCAAAGGAGGAGAAGAAGAGACACCGCCCCTGACTCCGTTATTAGTCTACCCCATTTTTCTCCCCTTTGCTTGACGGAAACCCTACGATTCCCTTACGATTTCCCTACGCTCCGCCGAACGCGGGCAGGAGCAGGTGCTCACCGTCCCGGCCTTCCGCCTCCCAGAACGGCGCCCAGGCCAGGCCGCAGTAGTCCACCCCCACGTCGGTGCGGCGCGGGGCGACCTCTACCCGACGGGTCTCCTCCAGTGCCGCTACCCAGCGGTCGCCGACGGCCTCTATCTCCTTCTCCATCCGGGCCGTCAGGTCGTCCAGTTGCTTCTGGAGGACCTGCAGGGTCTCCTCCGATTCCCGCACCTCCGCCTCCGCCTGCTGGGTCAGGCGGCGCTTCCGGCTCACCGACGAAATCATATACGACGGCCGCCGCCGGGTCAGCAGATTGAGGGCCGCCTCGCCGTAACTGAGCATCTCTTCCCGCTTGCGCGCCTCCAGTTCTACCTGGTCCTGGGCCAGTTCCTGCTGCTCCCGCCACATCTGCTGTCGGATGCGGGCCATTTGTTTCTCGTACCGGGCGCGCACCTGGGCCACTTCCTCGTCCCGCCGGGCGCGGGCCACATCCTCACAGCGGCGGCGAAAATCCCGCTCGCTCTCGCCCGGACGGCCGTACATCTTCAGTGCCGGGTTGTGCCACAGGGTCAGCCGGATACGGCGGTACAGGTACTCCGCAAAGAGGCGACTCCAGCGAGCGTACTGGGCCGCCTGGGCCATCGGGGACGGCAGGGGGTCGTACTCCCCTTCCCCCAGGGGCCGTGGAGAGAGGCTCTCCGGCGCAATCCCGACCTTTCCCTCTTCCCAATCCGGCTGGGCCGGGGGCGGTGGGGGGTCCAGCAGCCGGACCACCCGTTCCGTCTGGTGCAGGCCGATTTTCTCATCGGTCAGGTGGACGGTCCCCATTGCCAGGAGTCGCGGCCGATAGACCAGCCGCCGCGCCGTGACGAGAACCGTCCGCCCGGTCCTCTGCTCGTGGTCGTGGAGGGCCCACTCCAGCGTGACGGCCGCCGGAAGGAAGACCTGGGGGATTTCCGCTGGCAGCGTCGGCGGGACGGGGCTCCGACCGGCTGACGCCGGTGGGGCAGAAGCCGGGGCCGCCATCAGCGGGGAGGGAACCGGGGCCGCCGGGGCCGCCGCGACCTCCGGCGGGGCCAGTTGCCGAATCTGGGCGCGGGTCAGCGGGCCCCGCAGGTAGGACATCGCCCAGCGGGTGTGCAGGAAGACCATCTTCTCCGCCCGGACGTCGTGGAGGATGAAGACGCGCGGCCGCAGACCGCTGATCGCCCGGTCCAGCGCGGCGCGGTTCAGACCGGCCCCAACCGTCGCGGCAGCGCCCTCCATCCCCTCCAGCACCCGCTCCTTATCCCGCTCCGTGCGCAGCAGGCCCACCGCCCACGTCCCGGCGTTCGTCAGCCCCTTGTAGTCTATATCCGCCGGGTTCTGGGTCGCCAGGACCACCCCCAGCCCGACCGCGCGGCCCTGTTTGATCAGCGTCATCAACGGCCGCTTCGTCGGCGGGTTGGCAGGGTACGGCGGGAAGAAGCCGAACACTTCGTCAAAATAGAGAATCGCCCGCAGGTTGGACGTGCCGGACTGGGCGAACATCCAGTCCCGGACGGCCTCCAGGAGGAGGGTGACGAAGAAGGCCCGCTCGGCATCCGCCAGGTGGGAAAGGTAGAAAACGGAGGCGCGGGGACGGCTGTCCGGCGTCCACAGCAGGTCTTTGACCTCCAGCGGGACGCCTGCCCGCCACGCCTCAAAGCCGGGCGCCGCCAGGACGGCGTTCAGCGCCCGTGCCAGGGCCAGCCGCTCCTTCTGGGGGAAGAAACCCTCCAGGTCAAAGACGCCGACCTGTCGGACCGGAGGGTCCTGAATCTGGCGGATCAGCGTGGGCAGGTCCAGGTCCTGGCCGCTGCGCCAGGCGTGCTCCACCAGCAGGGAGAGGAAAATGTGCTCCGGGCTCTGGAGGGGATCGGCCTCGCGGCCGGTCAGGCCCAGAAGGGCGGAGACCAGGCCCCCGATCCGTTCCTGCAACGCCTCGCCGTCCGCCATCTCCTCCGGACGGGGGGCCCGGAAGCGGTACAGGACGTTGACAGGGATGCCCGCCGTAGAGCCGGGGGTGAAAATGGCGAGTTCGGCCCGCTCCCGCAGTTGACCGATCCGCTCCGGGCCGATGCCCCACTGGGCCAGCCCTTCCCGCCAGCGACGGGCCTCCTCCGCCGCGACTTCCTGCACGGAACGGCCCTCCCGCTCCGCTGCCTCGGCGTCTATCCAGGGGACAAACTCCTCCGAAGAGAGATTCGGGAAGGTCAGGAGGAGATTGGTCATATCCCCTTTGGGGTCCAGAATCAGGGCCGGAATGCCCTGGAGGAGGGCCTCCTCCAGCAGGACGGCGCCCAGACCGGTCTTGCCCGACCCGGTCATCCCCAGGATGACGGCGTGGGCAGTGAGGTTGCGCGAGGGATAGAGGACGGGCCGGTCAGTCACGGCGCCGGCGGTCAGGTCGTACTCCCGTCCCAGATAGAGCGACCCGGACACATAACCTCCTGCGACACACGGACTCCAGACTACGGACTGTTGAAGTAATTGTACGTCGCTGTGGCGATGCGCTGGACAAGGGGATTGGAGACCTCCCACTCCAGCCATCTGGGGCGATAGAGGTAGACCACCAGGATAAAATCGCCGCCGGGGCTGAAGACGACCGCCGCGTCGGCGTGGGTGTCGCCGACCCAGCCGTGCTTGCGGGCGAACTTCGTCCCCGGGGGCAACCCGGCCTCTATCATGCTACCCGTCTTGTCTTGGGCCATAATATCCAGCATCTGCTGGCACTCTTCGGGAGTGAACGCGCCAGGATAGGCGACCATCAGCGCGCCCCCGCCCCGGCTACACTGGTAAATCATCTCCAGCATCAGCCCGATCTCCCGCGCCGTCGTCTGCATGTACGGGTCGGGGTTCGTGTTGATGTCGGTGCGGGAGTTGGCCGGGGTGACGATGGCCGGCGGGGGTGCCGTCTCTTCGTACGGGGCCGCCATAAAGGTGTTGACCAATCCCAGATAGCGCATAGAGGCCGTCAGATTCTCCACACCCTGGTAGGCGTCGCCGCCCCCGATGATGTCCCGCAGCAGCAGGTTGGCCGTGAAGTTGCCGCTCAGGGTCATCGTCTCCGTCAACAATTTCGTCTGCTCGGGGTCCGGCAGTTCGTTCAGCACCCGGTACGTCTCCATCATCACCGCAATCTTCAATACGCTCATCCCGGCATAGGCGACGTCCGGATGGATGTCCAGTTCCTCCCCCGTCTGCAGGTCTTTGACGAAGACGCTGGGGATACCGTCAAAACTGGCCAGGAGCGCCTTCAGCATCTCCTCCAGGTGGCGCATCTGGAGGGGCGGGGCCTCGCCCGTGCGGACAGCCAAGTCCACCTGCCGGTTCACCGCCGACTTCAGCGCCGCCTCCACCTGCCGACGGGATGCCTCCCGGTCCAGTTCGTAGCCGGCGCGGCCGGCGCGGAAGGTCAACGCCTCCGGCAGTGGGACCGGCTCCTGGGGCGGGCGGTCGTACTGCTGGGTGACGCGCGCCAGGAAAGCATCCAGCCGCTCCGACGAGTACCGGACCGCCGGCACCACCTCCACCGGGGGCGACGGGCGGCGCAGCAGGTAGGCCAGGAAGCCGGAGAGGGTGTTCCGACTTTCCCGGACGGCCTCCAGCGCCTCCCGAGTGGCCTCCCGGTCAAACTGGAAGGCCACCGTTTCCGGCGCCAGGACCACCGGCTGGCCCTGGTAGGTCAATTGGAGCGGCTGAGCGTAGGCCCCGTCCAGTGCCGCGAGGACCTGTTCCACCGTCATTCCGGACGCGTCCATCCCCGCAATGGAGACGTTCGGGGGCAAGAACCGCCGGTCGGCCCGGAACCGCAGCCATTGCCAGCCCAGCAGGGCCAGCAACACACCGATGATGATGACGATGAGGAGAGACCAGTCT
>CALDFY010000255.1 GCA_937942115.1 uncultured Anaerolineae bacterium
CAGGGCGAACAGCCAGGTAGAGAAGGCCCCCCGATCGGGGCGGTAGCGGTCCCGGCGGCGCCACGCCTTCTCAAAGACCGTCGCCGTCAGGTCCTCGGCGACCTCCCGCGAGCCGACCAGGTAGCGGAAATAGTTGTACACCCGGGGCAGATATTCGGCGTATACTGCCTCCCAGTCCACCCCGGGGCGATTCCTATCATCGCCGAGCGCTCGGAATACGGGCATCCGTCATCTTACCGCCGACTGCGGTTTCTATAAGATTATACGCAGAACTGCTGAAAGTATCACACTTTGGACGACAGACCATAGACCCCGGACGACAGACCGCTCATCTTCTCCGATGCCAATTTCCCCCCTGCCTCATTTGTGGTACAATTCACCCTGTCCCGGTTGCACATTCCATCTCGTCCAGGAGGCAATATGGGCATCCGACTGAACTGGCTTCACGGCATTTTCCCCGCTCTGGTCACCCCCTTTGACCCCAAAACCGAAGAGGTGGACGAAGAGGCGTACCGTCGCCTCATCCAGCACGTCCTCCCTTATGTGGACGGCGTGGTCACCAGCGGGACGACCGGCGAGTTCCCCTACCTCACCCGCGCCGAGCAGCGACGGCTGATAGAAATCGCGCGGGAGGAGGTCGGAGAGAAGCGGGTCATCGCTGGATGCGGCGCCTCCGGCACCGCGCAGGCCCTCGCCCTGGCCCGGGACGCAAAAGATGCCGGCGCGGATGCCATCCTCGTCGTCACCCCCTACTTCCTCCACCCGTCCGACAAGGAGGTCTACCAGCACTTCTACGACATCGCCACCCAGGTGGACATCCCCCTCATCCTCTACAACATCCCCCAGGTGGTGGACGCGGTCCTGCCCCGCAACGTGGTGGAGGACCTGGCGGACCTGCCCAACGTCGTCGGGCTGAAGGACTCCTCCGGCGACCTGACCTACACGCTGGAAATCCTGGAGTACGCCGGAGACCGCATAGACGTCCTGGTGGGCCACGACGAGGTGGTGATCGCGGCCCTGGCCGCCGGAGTGAGCGGGATGATTCTGGCCAGCGCCCAGGTCTATCCCGAAATCTGGCAGGAGGTGTACCGGCTGGTGCGGGAGGGGCGGCTGGAGGAGGCGCGGGCGCTCCAGCGGAAGGTGCAGAAACTCTCCCGCATCTTCTGCCGTCACGGCGGCGGGGTGGCGGTCAAGGCGGCCCTGAATATGATGGGCATCCCCGTCGGCCCGCCCCGGCGGCCCCTCAAGAGCACGGGCGGCGCGCTGATCCACGAGACCCGGGCCGAAATCCAACTGGAACTGGAGAGACTGGGCAAAATCCCGGTCGCTGACGAGCCCTTTGAGTACCCCAGTGGCCCGCCGGAGGGCCGCTTCGGCGACCTGGAACTGACGCCGGAGGACATCCGCCGCTATGGCCTGCGGGTGGGGACGGGCACGGCGGGCGAGGGCGTGAACCGGGTGCAGTTGGACCTGGTCGCGGGCCGCAAAGAGACCCCCCTGGGCGACGCCTATGCCCTTCAACTCACCTACCCGCTCCACGGTCGGGAGGCGCTGACGGTCATCCTGGAGCCGGGGCTGACGGTGCGGCCGTCCACCCTCCTCCTGCCGACCCTCCCCCAGAAGAACCTGCGCCAGGCCAATATGATTTACGGCCCCACGCAGTTGGCGGTCGGGCGGGCCATCGTAGACGCGCTGGAGGCCGGCATCATCCCCGCCTCCGCCGTGGACGAAGAGGTGATGATCGTCCTGGCGACGGTCCACCCGAAGGCGCTGGACCGGCATGCCCTTTACCGGAGCGTTTACGAAGCCGCGCACGCGGCGGTTGCACAGGCATACGGAGTGCCACAGTAACTATTCGGCCTCACCCCACCCTCCAACCCCCTCCCCTCTCCCAAACGAAGGAGATTGCTTAAAAAGTCGAGGCAAGGCAATAAACCACCAAGACACAAAGGCACAAAGTGTCTAAAGGGTGAAAAAGGCGAGAAATTTTTCCGTTTCTTGGTGTCTTTGTGCCTTCGTGGTGACTTTCTAAGCACCTTCCTTCGTTCGGGAGAGGGGAGGGGGGCAGCGGCGAAGCCGCTGGGGGAGGGGTGAGGAATAGGAGGACCCATGGGCTACAAAACCGACTGGTTCCGGGGCATCTACCCCGCCCTGGTGACCCCCTTCACCCGGGACGACCGGCTGGACGAAGAGGCGTACCGGCGGCTCATCCGCTTCGTCCTCCCCCACGTGAACGGCGTCGTCCCCTGCGGCACCACGGGCGAGTTCTCGTATATGACCATAGAGGAGCGCCAGCGCGCCATTGAGGTCTGCCTGGACGAGGTGAACGGGCGGGTCCCTGTCCTGGCGGGCACCGGCTGTCCCTCCACGCGGGAGACCCTCCGGCTCACCGAGTGGGCGCGGGACGCGGGCGTCACCGGCGTCCTGGTCGTCGCGCCGTACTACCTGAAGCCCACCTTCAACGAGGTCTACGACCACTTCCGCGCGCTGGACCGGTTGGGCGTCCCCATCGTCATCTACAACATCCCCCAGTGCGCCGGGACCCATTTCCGCTGGTGGACGGCGGAGGGGATGCTCCTGGACCTGGAGAACGTGGTGGGCATCAAAGACTCCTCCGGGGACATGCCCTTCCTGGAGGCGCTCTTTGAGAAGGTGAAGGGACAGGTGGGCATCTTTGTGGGGCACGACGAGATCGTCCAGGCGGCGCTGGCGGCGGGCTGCGACGGCGCCATCCTGGCCTCCGCCAACCTCATCCCCGACATCTGGCAGACCATCTACCGGGCCACCCTGGCGGGCGACCTGGCGACGGCCCAGGAGTGGCAGGCGAAAATCCAGAAACTGGTGCGGATTGTCGCCACCCTCGGCCCCACGCAGGCCGTAAAGGAGGGGCTGGAGATGATGGGGATTCCCGTCGGCGTCTCCCGCCACCCCATCCTGCGGGGCGGGAGTTTCCGCCGGGAGGACTACGAGGAACTGCGGATGCAACTGGAAATCCTGGGCAAAATCCCCCAGGCCGAGGTGGTCTACGACCTGGGCGACCGGCAGGTGACGACGCGCCTCGCCGCCACGCCCCACACCCCCCGCCACGTCTCCGGCTGGGCCCTGCGGGTGGGAGAGGGGTTCGCCGGTCCGCCCTTCCACGAAATCGCGCACGTGGACCTGCTGGTCGGTCGGCGGGACGGGCCCGTGGGGCGGGCCATCGCCCGGGCCCTGGAGGGTTGGGGCGCCGAGCGGGGCCTCAAGGTCATCTCCGAGCGCCCGCTCATCCTCCTGGTGCCGACGGTCACCATCCGCACCCCCCGCCAGCGACAACTCTTCTACGAATTCGCCGCCGAGGGGATTCTTATGGCCGTCCGCCAGAACATAGAGAACGGCTTCCTGCCGGAGGCGGCGCTGGACGACCTGGCCCTCATCGTCAACGCCTTCGTCCATCCGGCGGCGTCCATCGGGCGGCGGGTGATGCTCAATAACTACAAGGCCACCGTCCAGGCGCTGCGGAAGGCCATAGAGGACCGGCCGACATTGGAGCAACTCTTTGAGGAGAAGGCGGCGGCCCGCCACCCCTTCCGCTACGCGCCGTAGCGCAAAATGGAAACGTGCCGGGCACTTCCGGAAGCGCCCGGCACGTCTATATCCCTATCTCCGCCGGTCGCAGGTCCTGGATTTCCAGTTGCAGGCGGGTCTCGCCGTTCCACTCGTTCTCCCGCAGATAGTAGACCACATCCACCCGCTCCGGCAGACGGCCGGCCCATTCCCCCTGCCGGAAGGCGATGCCGTCCCACCATATCCCTCTATCCGAGAGGGTCAGTTTCAGATGACTGCCGTCTCCCACGGGCCGCTGCCGCTCCACCCGGACGTTTCGGCTGAGCAGGAGCGGCTCCGGATTCCCTTCCCCATACGGGCGAAGGTCCTGCAGGGCTTTCCAGAGCGCCCCGTTGACCTCTCTCAGAGGGACTTCGGCATCAATCGCCAGGGTCGGGGTCAGTTCCACCCCCTCCAGTTCCCGGGCCGCAATCTCCAGCAGGCGTCGCTTCAACGGTTCCAGTTGACGGGTAGGAACGGTGAACCCGGCGGCAACGGCATGGCCTCCGTGGCGGAGGAGCAGGTCGGCGCATTCGTCCAGCGCGCGGGTGATGTGGAACTCCGGGATGGAGCGGGCCGATCCCTTGCTGACCTCCGCCCCCCGCTCCACGATCACGGCGGGGCGGTAGAACTCGTCCACCAGCCGGGAGGCGACCAGTCCGACAACTCCGGCAGGGAATTCGGAGTCGGCGACGAAGAGCAGAGGGGGAAGGGTCTCCTGTTCCAGGATGACGGCGCGGGCCCGCTCCTGCATCTCCTTCGTCAGCCGCTGCCGCTCCTGGTTCAGTTCGTCCAGTTCCCGCGCCAGGCGCTCCGCCTCCTCGGGCGAATCGGTGGTCAGCAGGCGGTAGGCTTTTTCGGCGTGGGCGATCCGTCCGGCGGCGTTCAGGCGGGGGCCCAGTGCGAAGCCGATGTGCCCGGTATCCACCTGGCCGGGCCGCAGACCGGATTGGCGGATCAGCGCCTCCGCGCCGACGCGCGGCGCCCGGTTCAGCCGCTCCAGCCCCCGGCTGACCAGATAACGGTTCTCGCCGGTCAGCGGGGCCATGTCCGCCACCGTCCCCAGCGCGACCAGGTCCAGCAACTCCTCCTCGTCCAGGGGGACGCTGCCGGGCAGGGGGACCTGGCGGTTGGCCCGGAGGAGGGCCTGGGCCAGTTTGTAGGCCAGGCCGACCCCGGCCAGCCCTTTGTAGGGCAGGATTTCGGCCTGCGCTGCGCACTCTTCCTGGTGGGGGTTGATCACCGCCACCGCCTCCAGCGGCTCCGTCCCCACCAGATGGTGGTCGGTGACGATGACGTCCACCCCCCGGCGGCGGGCGTAGGCGATTTCGCGTGGGAACCGGATGCCGCAGTCCACGGTGACCAGCAGGCGGGCTCCGGCTTTCGCCAGTTCCTCTATGGCCCGGATATTCAGCCCGTATCCTTCCTCCACCCGGTGGGGGATGTAGGGGCGGACGTTCGCGCCCAGCGCCCGGAGCGTGATGGCCAGGAGGGCAGTAGCCGTTACCCCGTCGGCGTCAAAATCGCCGTAGACGACAATGGGCTCCTTTCCCCGGATGGCCTGCCGGGTTCGGGCCACGGCCCGATGCATCCCGGGGAGGGCGAAGGGGTTATCCGGGCCGGGCCGTCGTTCCAGGAACGCCCGCGCCTCCTGGGGGTCTTTCTCCCGACGGTAGAGAATCTGGACGACCACCGGATGGAGGTCGGGGAAATGGGCGCGGTAGGCGTCGGGCACGGGTGGGGGAAGGTTCCAGCGATATGGCGTCGGCACGGCTGACTCCTGACCGGGTTTGGGGGTATTTTACCACAAGCGGCGAGCGCGGCAAGTATGCCCTCAATGGCAGTGGGGAGCATTTGCCCTGTGCCGAATTTCGGGTACAATTTATTGCGGGAGTTAAATTGGACAAAATGTACACTTTGTCCAGAAAGTAAGGGAGATGATGCTGAAAACCATTTCTTCATCCAGTCTCCGGACTCAGATTCGGCGGGTCCTGAACGAGGTCGGCTATGGGGGGGCGATATACGTGGTGGAGAAATTCGGGGAGCCAATGGCGGCCATTATCAGCATGGAGGATTTTCGCCTGTTGCAGGCAACCCGCCAGCGGGAGATGACCGACCGGCTGCGGGAGGTCATCTTGCGGGTCCGGGCCCAGGCCGGCAGCCTCTCTCCGGAGGAACTGGAGGCGCTGATTGAGGAGGCCCGGGCCGACTTTTACCGCCGGAAAGGCCGCCCCTCCGATGCCGATTAGGGCCGTTCTGGATACCAACTTCTAACGCACTGGCAAAATAAGTGTTCGGTGTCAGAAGCCAACTCCGCCCGAACGTAAACGTCCGGGCTCAGAAGATAAAGCCCCTCAGGGCGAGGCCTTTCGGGCTGTTGAGACCCCGAAGGGGGGCTTCGCAGAATGAGCCCGGCGGTTTACCGTCGGGCGGAGGTCTACACATCGTAAATTTTGAGGGCCGGGGATGCCGCCGCCCGGCCACCGCCGGCTCCCCGGCCCTCACCAAAGGAGGAGAAGAAGAGACACCGCCCCTGACTCCGCCATTAGTCTACCACATTTTTCTCCCCTTTGCTTGACGGAAACCCTACGATTCCCCTACGATTTCCCTACGCTCCGCCGAACGCGGGCAGGAGCAGGCGCTCACCGTCCCGGCCTTCCGCCTCTGTTCAGGCCAGCCACGCTCTCTATTCCGCCCTATCCCTTAAATCAGACGCACGATGCGGCTATAGCCTAGTGCAGCCTGGCGTGAATCCTTCAACAGTTTGGCCCGCAGGCAATTTGGCGACAAAAGCACCAGATATAAAGGTCAAACGCCTTATAGCCATCATATCTGGGGGTATAATCACCCTAGGGAACTGTGGAGGAATTTGTGCCATGATACAGTAGTTACCTACTGCTGCCCCGGGTCCGAACATCTGAGTATTTGTCTTCCCTCCCAATTCAGTTATAATGAGAGTCGCCATACCGAAGTTCGTGTCCAGCCCTGCCCGATCCCCTCAACTCCGGGAGGTTGATATGCGAGGTGTCCGCTGTCAGCGATGCGGCCATATGTTTTCCCTCTCTGTGGGCCAGGTTGTGGCGGCCCTGGAGGAACTGGATGAAAAGGGGGAGAGCCACTACGGGGTGGAATGTCCCCGCTGCCGCCATCTGGTGAAGGTCCCCCGGGGCGACCTGGAACGGATGCGGCCACGCCCGGCGGAACCCGGTGCGGAGGCGGAGCCACCCCCAGCGTCGCCGGCCCCCACCGAAGGGCCGGAAGCGGAACACGGAGCGAGCCATACGGAATGACCACTGCCGTCCTCCGTCGGGTTGAGCAGGGGCTGGTCCCCTTCCATCCGCTGCGCCACCTGGGACCGGTGGCGGACCTGATGACCCAGGCGTTCGCCGGAGAGTTGGGGCCCTGGGCCCGTCAGACGCTGCGCCGGATGCGGCGCATCGCCCGCTGGGGCGCGCTGGGATTCCTGCTCTGGGGGATGGACCTGGATCAGGAATCGCCGGGGTTTGTCTGGGTGGAGGACGGGCGGGTGGTGGGCAACATCTCCTTCCGGCGGGCCGCCGGCGCGGGCGGCTGGATGATCGGCAACGTCGCCGTCCACCCCCAGTGGCGGGGGCGCTCCATCGGCCGGGCGCTGGTGGAGGCCGCGCTGGAGGACATCGCCGCGCGCGGCGGCGCGTGGGTCGGGCTGGAGGTCCGGGAGGATAACCCCGCTGCCCGCCGCCTCTACGAAGGGCTGGGCTTTGAGACCGTCGGGGCGTCGCTGGAAATGGCCCGTCCGGAGGGCCGGCCCTGGCCCCCGGCCCCATTGCCGTCCCTCCCGCTGCGGCGGGCGCGCGCGGCCGAAAGCGGCGACCTCTACCATCTGGCCCGCGAGGGGCTGACCCGGACCCACCAGGAGGTGCTGGAAATCCGCCCATCCCTCTACCGGGCCGGGTGGGAGGCCCGGCTCTCCGCCTGGCTGGAGGGCCGCCGCGAGGAGTGGTGGGTGCTGCGAAGGGACTCGGGGGCGTCCCTCTCCGGCGCGCTGCGCCTCACCTCCTACCGTTCCGGGCGCTGGCATGAGGTGGAAGTCCTGGTCCGGCCAGAGCGAATGAACGACCTGGGCGGCCCGCTGGTGGCGACGGCGCTGGCCTTCCTGGCCCGCCGTCCCCTCTGGGAGACGGTCACCGCTCTGCCCGGAGTGCGGATGCATCTGGAGCCGCTCTTCACGGCCGCCGGATTCCGCCCCCTCCGCCGCCTCCTCCAGATGCGGCGGATGCTGGGGACTTCCATCCCGATTCAACCGCGACGGCCCAAAGACGCAGAGATCATCGGCGGTTTGGACGGCTGAAAGGCGATTTGGAACTATGGGACGTTCCCCTCGTATCGTCTCCCTGCTGGTCCGCATCTGGCCCCTGGGCAAAGTGTTGAACCGTATGGGCCGCTGGCCCATCGTTGGCCGCTGGCTCCGGCCCTTCTTCCGTCCGGAGGACAACGAAACCGTCGTCCTGCCCGTCGGAGAAGTGGTCCAGGCGACCGGGAGCGTCGTCCTGCCATATGTCGTACTGGCGCCGCTGGTGGCAGAGGCCAGCGCCCGCTTCATCCTGAACGAATGCCTCTGCCGACGGGCGGAGAACCGGCCCACCTGCCCGCGCGATATCGGATGTCTGTTTTTGGGCGACGGGGCGGCAGAAATCCACCCGGAACTGGGACGCCCGGTTGATCCGGACGAGGCTCTGGCGCACGTCCGGCGGGCTCTGGAGGCCGGATTGATGCCGCAAATCGTCCACTCCGCCTTTGACGCCTGGATGCTGGGCATCCCGTACCGCCGCATGCTGGCGGTTTGCTTCTGCTGCGACTGCTGCTGCTCGGTGCGCCAGACCCTTCGCAACGGCCCGCCCATTTTCCAGGAGACGGTGCACCGTCTCCCGGGCCTGGCAGTGATTGTGGGGCCGGATTGCGTGGGCTGCGGGCGCTGCGCGGAGGTCTGTCCGGCGGACGCCATCCGGCTGGAAAACGGACGGGCGTCGGTCCGTCAGAACTGCCAGGGCTGTGGACGCTGCGCGGCCGCTTGCCCACAGGGGACCATCACTCTTTATCTGGACCCGGCAGTAGACCCGGTGAGCCGATTGACGGCATTGGTAGGACGGCGCACCGAAATCCGCTAAACAGGATCCTCGCATCCTTGCCTACTGGTGAGGTTATCCATGGCCGAAGAACTGGATCGCTGGTTTCCCCGTCCGCCGCGCGGCGCAGGCCTTCAGCCTGCGCTACGGCGGCTGGGCATCGTTGTCGGCGGCAGTCTCTCCAAGGGGCTGGAGGTGAAACTGGACCCGCAGACGGTCATTGAGGGGCTGGCCGTGGGGCGGTACGTCGTCATCCACGGGCGCACCGGGCGGCGGTTCTTCTCCATCATCAACGACGTCGCGCTGGATTCCACCAACCCGCTCATAGAGAAGACGCCGCCGGACGTCTCCGACCCGTTCGTCGCCCAGGTCGTCCGGGGCACCACCACCTTCGGACGCATCCACGTCGCGCCGATGCTGGTGCTGGAGCCGGAGGCCGAGGAGCCCAAACCGGTCAAGACCGTCCCGGAGCACTTCTCGGAGGTGTACGAGGCGTCGCCGGAGGATGTCGCGCGGGTTTTCGGCCAGGAGCAACAGCCCGGCTACTTCGTCATCGGGGAGCCGCTGGATATGGCCGGAGTGCCCGTCACCGTCAACCTGGAACGGTTCGTAGAACGGTCGGCGGGTGTGTTCGGGAAGACGGGCACCGGCAAGACGTTCCTGACCCGCCTCCTGCTGGCGGGCATCATCCAGGCCCGGGTCGCGGTCACCCTGATTTTTGATATGCACAACGAGTACGGCTGGAAGAGCCAGGACGAGGCCCGACGGGAGGTCAAGGGTCTGCGGCAACTGTTTGATACCGGCGAGGTCGCCGTCTTCACGATGGACGAGGAGTCGTCCCGACGACGGGGGAGCAAGACCGACGGGGCGGTCTACATCGGCTACGACCAGATTGCGCCGGAGGACGTGGACGGCCTCTCCGCTCTGCTGGCCCTCACCGACGTCCAGGTGGGCGCGCTCTATTTCCTGCACCGTCGGCTGGGGGCCCGCTGGCTGGTCCGCCTGCTGGATGAGGAGGACCCGCTGGAGGAGTTGCAGGACGCGCTGGAGAAGGGGACGCTCCACGGCGGGACGCTGGGGGCCATCCAGCGCAAACTGGGCCTGTTCCGGCGGTTCGGATTTCTCCGAGAGGAAGTGCGGGAGGACCCCGTCCGCCAAATTCTGGAGTACCTGGACCGGGGGGTCAACGTGGTCCTGGAATTCGGGCGGTACGGGAACAGTCTGGAGGCGTACATCCTGGTGGCCAACTACATCACCCGCCGCATCCACGACCACTACGTCCGCCGCAAGGAGGCCGCGCAGGGCGGGAGGGGGGAGGAGCCCCGTCCGCTGGTCATCACGGTGGAGGAGGCGCACAAGTTCCTGGACCCGGCCGTCGCCCGGCACACGATTTTCGGCACCATCGCCCGGGAGTTGCGCAAGTACAACGTGACCCTGCTGATCGTGGACCAGCGGCCCAGCGGCATAGACCCGGAGGTGATGAGCCAGATTGGGACCCGGGTGACCTGTCTGCTGGACGATGAGGCGGACATTCGGGCGGTCTTCTCCGGGGTGGCGGGGGCGGCGCCGCTGCGGGAGGTGCTGGCCCGACTGGATACCCGTCAGCAGGCGCTGATTATGGGGCATGCAGTGCCGATGCCGGTGGTGGTGCGCACCCGCTCCTACGACGTGGCGTTCTACGAGTCGGTGGCGCGCCGCACGGTGCAGGCTGGCATCCTGCACCCTGAGGACCCTCTGGCGCGGGGCCGGGCCCTGCTGCGGGGGGAGGGGGAGGAACTGTGAACCGATAAGGGGGCGGGTCGGCGCTTGCAGTGGGGATTTGCGGCGGCGGCCTT
>CALDFY010000256.1 GCA_937942115.1 uncultured Anaerolineae bacterium
AGTGCCATTGGGCTTTTAGCCCCTGGCGTAGGTAGTTACGATATTTCCCGATAGGCCTCCAGAGTACGGCGGGCCGTCTGCTCCCAGGAAAACCGACCCGCCTGATCCAGTGCCCGCCGACGCATCTCGGCGTGGAACGCCGCATCCTGCAGCAACTGCAGGAGCGCTCCCGCCATCCCCTCTGCATCGTCCGGAGGGAGCAGGATACCGGCCGTCCCCACCACTTCCGGGATAGAGGAAGCATCGCTGGCCACCACCGGCACCCCGCAGGCCATCGCCTCCAACACCGGCAGGCCAAACCCTTCGTACTGCGAGGGGAATATGAAGGCCGTGGCCCCCCGATAGATGGCCGGTTTGTCGGCCTCCGATACCGGTCCGACCCACCGCACCCACTCCGACCTCAGCCCCATCTCCCGGGCCTGACGCCGGGGGTCAGGGGCAAAGGGGGTATCCTTCGCAGGCAACCGTCCGGCCAGGACCAGCGGATACTCGTCCCCCAGAACCGGCCCGACCCACGTGTACGCCCGCAGCGCAGCGGCGACGTTCTTACGGATGTCAAACCCTCCCAGGTAGAGGACGTACCGGGGAGGCAGGCCGTAGCGGGCCCGCACCGCTTCGTCCTCCGGCCGGGGCTCCGGGCGGAATTGGGCACTGACGGCCAGCGGGATGACCTGCACCCGTTCCGGGGGAAGCCCGAGAAAGGCCAGGATGTCCTGTCGGGATGCCTCAGAGTCGGTGAGGACCCGCGCCGCGTGGGAAGAGGTTGCGCTCACCAGGGCGGTGTAGAGCCGCACGGGCGGGCCGCCCCGGTAGGCCCGCAGCCGCAGCGGGATGATGTCGTGGATGGTGACCACGGCGGGAACAGGGGAGACCATCGGGGGGGCCCAGTAGGGAATGTGGGCCACGTCGGCCTTCACCCGCCCGGCCAGGCGGGGAAAGACGGCCTGCTCAAAGATGACCTTGTAGAGATTCCCCTTCCGCCGGGGATGGAGGAGGACGACGTCCAGGGAAGGGTCCAGCGCGGTCAGCGATTCCACCAGGGCGCGGGTGTACTGTCCGCTGCCGGTCTCCGGCTGGTCCCAGAACCAGGCGTTGATAGCGATGCGCATGGGAGGGAGAGGGGGGATGTGCGGCGGCAAAAAAGAAGAGGGCGCAGAGAATCCAGGTGGAGACGCAAATCCACAGGATCGCGTCGTGGAGGGTGTAGCGGTCGGCAATGATGCCCGCCAGCAGGGGCGCGGTGGCCGCTCCCGCCGACTCAATGAAGTACTGCACCGCCGCCGCCGTGCTCCGCACCTCCGGCAGCGTCACATCGTAGATGGACGACGTGACGTTGGGCGCGGCGAAGGGGATAAAGAGCGCCGTGATACAGAGCATAATCAGGAAGAGGAGTTGGTTCTCCGCCGGAATGCCCATCGTGATCCACAGGAGCAGGGCACCGATGAGGACGGCCGATGAGGCCACCAGCATCCGGCCGCGCGGCGTCCGCCGGAAGAAAAAGTCCCCCAGCGACCCGCCGACCAGGTAGCCGGAGGCCAGCACCAGGACCGCCGGAGCCATCGTCATCAGCACCGCGTCCGAGGAGTACCCCCGCTCCGACTCCAGGTAGTAGAAGAACCAGTAGGTAATGGTGTTCCAGGGGAAGACGCCGAAGAAGCCCTGGATGAAGAGGAGAATCAGGCTACGGATGCGGAAAAGCCCCAGCGCGGTCTTCCAGTTAAAGCGGTAGATGCCGATTTGCTCCAGTTCGGCCAGTTCCGGCTCGCTCCGGCCGCGCGGCATCTCCCGCACCCCGAAGAAGATAACCACGGCCAGCAGAACCCCCAGGCCGCCGGTGATGTAGAAGACCCCCCGCCAGCCGATGATGTCCCGGAGCATTAACGCCATCACCATCCCCAGCAGGTAGCCGATGGGGCCGGTCAGTTGGAGGATGCCGTAAACCCGACCCCGCACCCGGGGGCCGAAGTAGTCGGCGATGAGGCTGTAGAGGCCGGGGTAGGAGGAGTCGTCAATGCCGGTAGAGGCGCGGGTGACCAGGAAGGTCGGGTAATTGGGCGCAATGGCGTTGAGCCAGGTGGTGGAGCCCCAGATGAAAGACGCCAGCGCCAGCAGTTTGGAGCGGGCATACCGGTCGTAGAGGTAGCCCCAGATGGGGTAGAGGATGGCACCGACGATCAGCGCGCCGGTGGAGACGGCGCCCATCTGGGTCTTGGTGATGCCAAAGGTCCGCATAATCGGCTCGGTGAGGGGACCGATGAGGAGTTTATCGGACTGATGGAGGAGCATAAACGTGAAGAATACGGCGACGACGAACCAGGCGTAGCGGGAAGGGCGGGACATGATTGCCTCCTTACAGGTCGCAAAGCGCAGGTCGCAGGGCGCAGGGCGCAAGGCGCAGGTCGCAGGGCGCAGGGAGCAGGGGTCAGGCCTGCGCGCCCAGCAGACTCTCCACGATGGGGTGGAAGCGGACGTAGCGGAAGGCCTCGCCGTAGGCGAAGCCGGCCCGTTGCCCAATTTGCGCCGCCTCGGAGCGGAGGGCCCAGGCCATCGCAGCGGCCGGGTCCTCCACCATCGGTCCCAGCATCGCCTTCGGGTCCAGCCCCGCCCGTCGGGCCTGCCGAAGCACCTCCTCCACCAGGAACCGAACCTGGCTCCGGTGCTCCATCATCGCAGCGATTTTCTTCTCTACGGTATTCGTGATGTCCACGATTTTGTTGGCCCCTGCCGGGTCGGGAGTGTAGAAGTACTTCTCCACCACGAAGTGGGGTTCCAGTCCCTCATCCGCGTGCTCCGGATAGAGGAGAGGAAGATGGCAGAAGTTGACCGCGTCGGAGGCGGCACGGGCGACGGCCCGGTGGTCTGGATGCACCTCGGCAATGTAGAGGGGGTCTTCTGTGATGACCACATCCGGTTTGTACTGACGGATCAGGCGGACGAACTGCTCCCGCAAGACTCCTGGCGGTAACAGACCCACTTCCAGGTCGGGATGTTCCAGGAAGATAGGGGGTTCGGCGCCCAGGACGGCGGCCGCGCGTGTGGCCTCTTCCCGGCGGATCGCGGCCAGCGTCTCCGCGTCGTACTCAAAGGAGCCCTTGTTGCCGCTGGACGCGATGACGATGATGACCCGGGCGCCCTCGGCGACCATTTTTGCGATGGTCCCCCCGGCGAAGACCTCCGCGTCGTCGGGGTGCGGGGTAAGGACTAAGACGGTTCCAGGCATATTGCTCCTTTCGGATAATGGAATGTCAAAACATAACTACCTACGCCAGGGGCTAAAAGTCCCTGGCTCAGATGCGAAGCCCCCGACGGGGGCTTCCGGATAGCCCTTCAGGGCTTCGTCATCTGAGCCCGCCGCTTCAGCGGCGGGCGGAAGTGGGCATCCCAGCCATCGGGGCTGGTAGTTACGCGCGATTCATATTTTAACACACTCCGGTGGAGTTGCCAATCGGGAAGGTTCTGCTATACTTGCCCCTGTATAGGAGGGAGAGGATGAAACTTTCCGTCATTATGCCGGTCTACAACGAAATCAGCACCATCCGGGAGATTCTCCGCCGGGTGCGCGCCGTGCCGCTGACCGTCCCCATCGGCTACGGACCTCAGAACGGGCAGACGGTGGAACTGGAGCGGGAGATTGTCATCGTGGATGACGGCTCCACCGACGGGACGCGCGAGGTGCTGCGGGAGTACGAGGGGGAACCCGACATCCGGGTCATCTACCACGAGCGGAACCAGGGGAAGGGGGCGGCGGTCCGCACCGGGCTGGACCACGCCACCGGCGACATCTTCATCGTCCAGGACGCCGACCTGGAATACGACCCCCGGGACTACCCGGCCCTGCTCCAGCCCATTCTGGAAGGACGGGCCCAGGTGGTGTACGGCTCCCGCTTCCGGGGCGGGCCCACAAAGGCGATGTTCTTCTGGCACATGGTCGGCAACCGTTTCCTCACCCTGGTCACCAACATCCTCTACGATTCCATCCTCACCGATATGGAGACGGGGTACAAAATGTTCACCCGCGAGGTGGCGGGGAAGTTGCGCCTGACCGAACGGGGCTGGGGGTTTGACCCGGAGATTACGGCCCAGATTCTCCGGCGGGGCTACCGCATCTACGAGGTCCCTATCTCCTACACGGGTCGGGAGTTCTCCGAGGGGAAGAAAATCTCCTGGAAGGATGCTTTCACCGTCCTGAAGACCCTGTTTCGCTGTCGGTTTCAGCGGCTGGAGTGAATGAAACGCGGCTTTCCCCCACCAAGACCTATCTGCGCCCACCGGCGTTCATCGGCGTCCCGCTGAACGGTCCACTGGCCGACGGCGCGGCCGTCCTGGTTCTGGGACTGCTCGTCCTGCTGGCATTCTGGCCCATCGGCCCGGCGGGTCGGGTCATCGCCGGGGGGGATCTCTTCACCTACTTCTACCCGTACTGGACGGAGGCGGCGCGGGCACTGCGGGCCGGACGGTTACCCCTCTGGAACCCGTATCTCTTCATGGGCGTCCCCCTCCTGGCCAACAGCCAGGCCGGAGTCCTCTATCCCCTCAACTGGCCCCTCTGGCTTCTCCTCCCGCCCCATGCTGCCCTCCACTGGAGTGCGCTTCTCCATCTTTGGCTGGCCGGAAGCGGGGCCTACCTCTATGCCCGCGTCGCTCTGCGCCTGGGACGACTGGGGGCGTGGACGGCCGGGGCCGCCCTTGCCCTGGGGGGGTATCTGGGCGCACAGGTGGAACACATCAATCAGGTTCAGGCGCTTTCCTGGTTCCCCTGGGCCCTGCTTCTCTCCGAGCGGGCGGTGGATGGGGGGGACGGTCGCCCTCGGCGGGGCGCGTTCGGCGGATTGGCTGTCGTCATCGGGCTGATGTTGCTGGCCGGACATCCCCAGTCCGCCTTTATCGGACTGGTGGGGCTGGGAATCGGCGCGCTGGTCCCGCGCGCCGACGCGCCTCTGGGCCGCCGTCTGGGCGTCCTGGCCGGGGCGACGGTCCTGGGGGCCCTGCTGGCGGCGGCCCAACTGCTCCCCACTGCCGAACTGGCCCGCCAATCCGTCCGCAGCGGCGGCCTCCCCTTCAACGAACGGGTCTCCTTTTCCCTCTCCCCCCTCTACCTGGCCCGCGCCCTCCTCCCCGGCTACGGTCGGCCCGTCCCGCCGGAGCATCTGGAGTACGTCGCCTTCATCGGCGTCACCGGCCTCCTCCTCGCCCTTCACGCTTCCCGTTTCCCGTTTCACTTTTCCCGTTTCCCTCTCCCCCTCCTCCTCTCCCTCTCCGGCCTCTTCCTGGCCCTGGGCCTCTACAATCCCCTCTACCTCCTCCTGGCCCGTTTTATGCCGGGGTTCGCCCACTTCCGGGCGCCGGCCCGCTGGCTGGCCCTCTGGGCCTTCGGCGCCGCCGCCCTGGCCGGAATGGGGCTGGACCGGGTTGTCCGCTCCTCACAGGACGTATCGTGGCGCAAGATGTATATCGCGATGGCCCTCCTTTTCCTCTGGGGGGCGCTGGGGGGCCGGCGTGTGGCGCAGGATGTATCCTGCGTACCCTTCTGGCTGGCGACGGCTGCGCTGGGCGGGGCGCTTCTGGCCCTGAGCCGCCGCTACCCCCGCCCCGCCGCGCTGGGCCTATCTGCGCTCCTCCTGGCGGAACTCGTCCTCTCCGCCCGCACCCTTCCCCACGCCCGCGCCACGGCGCCGGAGGCGTATACCTCCCTCCGTCCCGCCGCCGCGCACCTCATCGCGGCCGGGCGGGAACGGACGCCGCCCGACCGGTTCCTCAGCCTCTCCGCCCTCGCCTTTGACCCCGGCGACAAGCCGGAACTGGAGGTCATCTACGGCCCGCAGTTGAGCCGGGACGCCGTCTACAACCTCCTGGTCGCGGCCAAACATCGGGAGGTCCTCTCCCCGAACCTGCCCCTGGCCTTCCGTGTCCCGGCGGTGGACGGATACGACGGCGGCCTCCTGCCCCTGGCCCGCTACGTCGCCCTGGAGCGGGCCTTCCTGCCCGAGGAGGCCGTCTCCATAGACGGGCGGCTGCGGGAGAACCTGCGCGCCGTCCCCGATGGCCGCTGGCTGAGCCTCCTGAACGTCCGCTACTTCATCACCGATAAGGTCTTTGACGCCTGGCTGGACGACGTCTTCTATGACCTCCAGTTCGGGGCCGACTTGAGGGCGGGGGAGTCGGCGGCGGTGACGGCCGTTCCTCCCTTTGAGGCGACGGCGCTGGGGCTGGTCAGTTACCTGGACGGGGCCGCCGCGTTGCCCGACGGGGCGGTGGTGGGCCGGGTGACGGTCGCCTTCGCCGACGGCGCCGTCCGGACCTTCCCGTTGCGGGCCGGAGTGGAGACGGCGGAGGGGGTATACGGGCCGGAGGTGGCCCACGCGCCGGCCCCCGTCGGCGGCCACTTCTGGCCAGGCCGGCCCGAGGGGAACGACTACGCCGTCCGCCTGCGGTGGGACCGGGCCGCCCGGCCGACCGGTATCTCCATCACAGCCATCCTTCCCCAGGGGCGCCTGGTCATCCGGGGCCTCAGCCTGATAGACGAGCGCACCGGCGCCTTCCAGGCGCTGGTCCTCTCCGACCGGGGCCGCTTTCGCCTGGTCCACTCCGGCGACGTGAAGGTCTACGAGAACCTGGACGTCCTCCCGCGCGCGTTTGTCGTCCACCGGGCGCGGGCGCTGGACGCCTTTCCGGCCGATTTTGACCCGACGGCGGAGATCATCGTGGAGGGGGGGCCGGAACTGGACGTGCCTGCGGAGGGGCCCGAATCGGTGCAGGTGACGGCCTACGAGCCGGAGCGCGTGGAGATAGAGGCGGAGGTGGCGGCGCCGGGGTATCTGGTGCTGACCGATGCCCAGTATCCGGGCTGGCGGGCGTGGGTGGACGGGCAGGAAGTGCCCATCGCGACGGCCGACCTCCTCTTCCGGGCCGTCTACCTGGGCCCCGGACGGCATCGGGTGGAGTTCCGGTTTCAGCCCCGGTCGCTTCCGCTGGGTGCGGCGCTCAGCGTGGGGGCAGGGGTGGGGATGGGGATCGGATGGGGTGCTGGCCGCGCGGCGTCCCGGCGGCGCGGATAGGGGCGGCGGACGTGCCAGGCATTTCGGAAAGCACCTGGCACGTCCCGGCGCAAAAACCCCTCACTTCAGCAGGCGCACAACGATGTTCAGAATGATGGTGAGCAACAGGCTCAGGATGATGGACCCCAGGATGGGGATAACACACGTGAATCCCGGGCGCTCAATGCGGAGCGTTCCGGGGAAGTCCCCCATTCCGGAAAACCGGCCCATCAGCCAGACCAGGCCGCCGATGGCGGCCAGGACCAGTCCCAGAAAGACCATCCATTTGCCCAACCATTCCATCCCGTTCATCCTATCGCCCCCGTTCGCTACTCGGTTCGGGTGACTTTTTGCAGACCGCGCGGCCGATCTGGGTCCAGTCCCCGGGCCTGGGTCAACCCGAAGGCAAAGAGTTGTCCGGGCACGACGGCGACCATCGGGGAGAGCCATTCGGGAATCCCCCCGGGCAGCGGGAGCGGGGTCTGGGCCAGGGAGAGCGCCTCCTCCCGCGCCGAAATGACCACCAGTTCCGCCTCCCACTCCCGTAAGCGGCGCAGAAAATCCTCCATCTCGGCCGTCACCGCGCCCTCCGGCACAACGGCGATGACCGGGAATCCCTTTTCCACCAGCGCCACCGGACCGTGCCGGAAGTCGGCCGAGGAGTACGGTTCGGCCAGGACGTAGGTCAACTCTTTGAGTTTCAGGGCAATTTCGTAGGCGGTGGCGTAGTTGTAGCCCCGGCTGACCACCACGCAGGCCTCCATATAGCGGTAGCGCTCGCTGGCCCGACGGATGTCCGGCGCCGAGGATACCACCCGACGGATGGCCTCCGGCACCGTCCGCAGGGCGGCGAACATCTCTCCATCCCCGGCCAGCGCGGCGCTGAGCATCCCCAGGGCAAAAAGGGAGGCCGTGTAGGTCTTCGTTGCCGCAACGCTCCGCTCAGCGCCGGCGTGAAGGGGGATGACGAGTTCGGCGGCCTGTGCCAGTGGGGAGGTGGGGTCGTTCGTCACGGCCAGCGTGAGGGCCTCCTGCCGCCGTCCTTCCTCCACCACGGCCACGATGTCGGGGGACTGACCGGATTGGGAGACCGCGATGACCAGCGCGTCGGCCAGGTGGGGCGGACGGCGGTACAGGGTGAAGAGCGAGGGGGTTGCCAGTGCCACCGGCAGGCCGTTCACGGCGCCCAGAAGGTACTGGCCGTAGCGGGCGGCGTTGTCGGAACTGCCGCGAGCGACCAGGAGGGCGAAGCGCGGCCGGCGCTCCCGGATCACCCCGACTACGGTTTCCACAGTCCCCTTTTCCTGGTTCATCAGCCGGTCCAGCACCTCCGGCTGCTCCAGAATTTCCTGCTCCAGATAGGACATGGTCTCTCCTAAGAAAATCACCAGAATTTGCCCCCGCCCAGCATCCGTCGGAGAAAGTGGTACATCGCGTAGCACTCCATCGCGAACGGCGGGAAGCCCAGCATGCCCAGAATGGGCATCCGGAAGTAGTAGACCCCGAAGTCCAGGGGCCAGGGGATAGTGTAGTGCCAGCCGGCTGTGGCCCAGTAGTTCCAGAACTCCCAGAGCAATCCGCAGACGCCCCCTGCCGCCAGCAGCAGCAGCGCCGGACGGGGATTCCCCTCCTCCCATTCCCGGTAGCAGGAGGATGCCCCCAGTTGCCGGTTCACCGGCTCCAGAAAGAGGACGAAGCCTGTCCAGATGAAGGCGAAGGTGAAGGGACGGGCCGGTGCGGGCAGGATGGGGGGAATGGTCAGAAAGGCGACCCCGAGGAGGAAAGAGAGGGCAGTTCCCAAAGGTGTCATCGGTCGGGGCGAGACCCGAACCCGCCGGAAAAGGCCCAGGCCGTCCAGGACGTCCGCCGTCTCAAAGATGGCGGGGAAAATGGTGGCGAAGGACCACAGGTAGGCCAGGTTCCGCACCCATGGGTTCTCCGGCACCCCGACGTAGTACCAGTTGCCCAGGCGCAGGTTATAGAGTTCAAAAATCATCCAGCACCCGACGGAGAGCCAGGGCAGCATCAACGCCTGCCGGGGTTCGCTCCGGATCAGCGACCGTCCCCGCAGGCGGAACGAGAGGGCATCGGCGAAGAGGATGTAGCCGGTCCAGACAATAGGGGTAAACCAGCGGGAGATGAAGGGCTGGCGGAGGATGAGGCCGATTTCGGCCCCGATCACGATGAGCGCGCCGAGCCAGCCGTAGAAGGGGAACCGTGCAGGAGACCGGTCTTCCATAGGCCCTCCAGCATATAGCAAAATAGCCCGGCAACACGACCGGGCTATGGAGGAGCGGGTGACGGGATTCGAACCCGTGGCATTCAGCTTGGGAAGCTGACGTTCTACCGCTGAACTACACCCGCTTCGGCTATAATTATAGCCGGGAGTCCGGAAAAGTCAAGTGTCCTTGACCTCAGGTGACGGTCACCTCTGAGGGGGACCGTCACCTCCACCGTTCATCGCCCCGCCCCCAGCCGGGCCAGCCGTTCCTCCAGTTGCTGGCGGGCCGCCCGGAGGTCCGTTAGTTTTTCCCGCTCCCGCTCCACGACGGCCGCCGGAGCCTTCTGCGCAAACTCCCCCGCCAGCAGCGCCTCGCTGCGGGCGATGCGCGCAGTCACCTCCGCCAGTTCCTTCTCCAGCCGCGCTCGCTCCGCCTCCAGGTCCACCAGCCCCGCCAGCGGCAGGTACGCCGCCACGTCGCCCACCACGACCGTCGCCGCCTGGGCCGGCGCGTCCCCTTTCTCCGCCACCGTCAACCCTTCCGGATCCAGTTTCGCCAGGGTGCAGAGGACGGCCCGCTCCTGGCGCAGGAGGTCCGCCCATTCCCCGGCGGCGAAGAGGGCCGGAATCCGCTTCCCCGGCTCCACACCGTACTCCGCCCGGACGTTGCGGATGCCCCGAATCAGGCCCATCAGCAACTCCATTTCCTCTTCCGCCCGTTCGTCCACCGGCCAGGGGGCCTCTTCGGGCCAGCGGGCCAGCATCAGGGATTCCGTCTCTTTGGGGACGGGCAACGCCTGCCACAGCGCCTCCGTCACAAACGGCATGAACGGGTGGAGGAGCCGCAGCGCCGTATCCAGCGCCGTCAGCAACACCCGGCGCGCGGGGGCGGTGGACTCGGGCGTGGCGTCCGGCGCGTACACGGAAATTTTGGAAATCTCCAGATACCAGTCGCAGAACTCGCCCCAGAGGAAGTCGTTGATCTGCCGGCCGGCCTCGCCGTACTGATACTCCTCCATGAGACGGTTCACGTCGGCGATGAGGCGGGCCAGACGGCTCAGAATCCACCGCTCCGGCCGCCCCAGGCTCAACGCCTGCAGGTCCGGGAGGTCGCCCGGCCACTGGTCGCAGACGGAGAGGACGTAGCGGGTTGCCTGCCAGATTTTGTTGGCGAAATTCCGCGCCCCCTCAATCCGGCGCGGGTCCAGGTTCATGTCGTTGCCCGGCGTGGAGGAGGTCAGCAACGTGTAGCGGAGCGCGTCAGCGCCGTAGTCCCGGATGATGTTGAGGGGGTCGTACCTCTCCGCGTTCGGCATGGACTTGGAGATTTTCTGCCCGTGCTGGTCCCGGATCAGGCCGTGCAGGTAGACGGTGGAGTACGGGACCTGGCCGGTCATCTCCAGCCCCAGCATCACCTCCCGGGCCACCCAGAAGAAGAGGATGTCGTAGCCGGTCTCCCGCATGTCGGTGGGGTAGTAGCGGCGGAAGTCCGGCGTCTCCTCGGGCCAGCCCAGGGTGGAGAAGGGCCAGAGGCCGGAGGAGAACCAGGTGTCCAGCACGTCCTCGTCCTGATGGATGTGGGGACTGCCGCAGTGGGCGCAGACGGTCGGGTCCTCCAGTTCGCAGGTCTGGCCGCCGCAGTCGTCGCAGTACCAGACGGGGATGCGGTGGCCCCACCAGAGTTGGCGGCTGATGCACCAGTCCCGGATGTTCTCCAGCCACTGGAAGTAGATTTTCTCAAACCGCTGGGGGACGATGCGCATCCGGCCTTCGCGGACGGCGCGGATCGCGGCCTCGGCCAGGGGCCTGGTGCGCACGAACCACTGGACGGAGAGATACGGCTCGGTGACCGTGTCGCAGCGCTGGCAGTGGCCGACGGAGTGGGAATACGGCTCCGTCTTCACCAGCAGGCCCTCCTTCTCCAGGTCGGCGACGATGCGCCTCCGGCACTCAAAGCGGTCCAGTCCCTGGTAGGGGCCGCCGTTCTCGTTGACCTGTGCCGTCTCGGTGAGGACGTTGATCTGTTCCAGGTTGTGGCGCAGGCCGATCTCGTAGTCGGTGGGGTCGTGGGCCGGGGTGACCTTGACCGCGCCGGTCCCGAAGGCCGGGTCCACGGCGGGGTCGGCGATAATGGGGATGCGGCGGCCCAGGGCCGGGAGGACGGCCGTCTTCCCGACCAGGTCCCGGTATCGTTCGTCGTCCGGGTGGACGGCGACGGCGCTATCTCCCAGGATGGTCTCCGGGCGGGTGGTGGCGACGGTGATGAATCGGGTGGCCCCTTCGGCCCAGCGCCCGCTCCCCCATTCGGCCCGGGGGCCGTCCCAGTCTTCGTCCACAATCGGATACCGGACCGTCCAGAGGTGCCCCGGCACTTCGTAGTAGATGTTCTCCAGGTCGGAGATGGCGCTGGTACAGCGGGGACACCAGTTCACCATATACTTGCCCCGGTAGATGAGACCTTTTTTGTAGAGGCGGACGAAGGCGGTGCGGACGGCGCGGGAGAGGTCGGGGTCCAGGGTGAAGCGCTCTCGGGTCCAGTCGCAGGAGACGCCCAGCCGCTTGTGCTGCTGGGTGATGATGGCCCGGTGTTTCTGGGCCCAGTCCCAGCAGCGCTGAATGAACCGCTCCCGGCCCAGGTCGTGGCGGGTGAGGCCCTCCTTGCGCAGGTCCCGCTCCACGACGTTCTGGGTGGCGATGCCGGCGTGGTCGGTGCCGGGGAGGAAGAGGGTATCGTAGCCGCGCATGCGGTAGTAGCGGGTCTGGAGGTCCTCCACGGCGGCGGTCATAGCGTGGCCCAGGTGGAGGACACCGGTGACGTTGGGCGGGGGCATGGTGATGCAGAAGCGGGGGCCGTCCGGGGAGGCCAGCCCCTTCTGGGCGAGGGTCTCGGGGCGGAAGAAGCCCTGCTCCTCCCACCACCGGTAGAGGCGCTCCTCTATCTCGGCGGGGTTGTAGATTTTGGCCAGGCGTTCGGTCATGGTGCTCCTCCTGTGCGTTCGTTCAACTCGTTGGGGTTGACTACATTCAGTCCTTCCTGCTGGGCGACGTCACATAGGCGGCCATCGGCGGAGACAAAGGTTGGAGCGGGGCGACCGTAGGGACGAACCGTATCCGCCAGGATCAGCGCGGAGGCCAGTTGCACGGCGTCGTAGGCCCGGAGGGGATGGCGGGATACCAGGGTGGCCGCCCGAGAGATCACTCTTTCCTCCACCCCAAGAATCTCAAACCGTTCCCGATAATCCTGGGCAAAACGGGCCAGAATCGCCCGTCTCTGCAGGTCGCTCAATTCACCAGCCCGGTATCTTCTCTCCACAGCCGCCACGACCTCCACAAACGTCAACGGGCTGATGGCGATCAGGTTGGCCGGCTCGCCGTTCTCCAAGCGGTCGTCTATCTGCCGCTGAACCCACTCGGTTCCCCGTTCGGAGACGTAGTATTTGACAAGGGCGCTGGTATCCAAGTAAAGGAGGGCCATTTAGAGTTCTCCTCGCTCCGCGATCACCACTTCCGATAGCGGCGGGACACCGGCCAGTAACCGGCGGACTTCCGCCGCCGTCGGGGTTGGGGTGTCCTGGAGATATATCTCCCCTACCGACCCGGGTTCTGCCAGCAAGCCCTGCTCCCGCAGCACCCGGCGGAGAAAAGCGGCATCGCTCTCCGGAACCATCCCGACAGCCCGGGCCAGTTCTTCCACAAGGGTCTGATTCAGCGATTGTCGCCGACGCCGGGCCTGTGCCTGGAGGGCCCGATGAAGAGATACCGGCAAGCGCACCGTCAGTTTCACTGTCTCCATTCCCCACCTCCTATGTGATGCCACTATGGTGGCACAAGGATTGTATCATACCCTTTTCCGAACGTCAAGTATTCCGTCGGGCGATGGCGACGATGCGGCGGGCGAGGGGGGTGAGGGGTTCTCCATTCCACCCGCCGTACACCGTCACCCAGCGCAGGCCGACGCTCTCTATCATCCCCTTCAGTTCGGTGGCGGTGTAGATGCGGATGTCAAACTCCATGCTCTGCCACTCGCCGCCCTCCAGCCAGCGCCAGGTCTCCCCGGTGCGGCCGGCCACTGGGTCCAGCCAGGGCTCCGCCAGGACGATCAGTTCCCCCGCCTCAAACCAGTGGCGGTCCACATCCATGCGAACCCGCCAGTCCCGGTTCATGACGTCTATCAGCAGGAGACCGCCGGGTTTGAGGGCCCGCCGGGCCCCCTCCAGGACGCGCAGGTTCTCCTGGTCGTCGGCGAAGTAGCCGAAGGAGGTGAAGACGCTGATGACGGCGTCAAACTCCTCGGTCCAGGGGATTTCCCGCATATCGCCCCGGTGCCAGCGAATCTGGACTCCGGCCTCCCGCGCGGCCGCGCGGGCCTGCCCCAGGAGGACCTCGCTGAGGTCCAGGCCGGTCACCTGGAAGCCTCGCTGGGCCAGAGGGATGGCGATGCGGCCGTAGCCGCAGGCCAGGTCCAGCACCGAGGCGCCCGGCTGGAGGCCCAGGTAGGCGATGATGCCTTCCACCTGCTGGTGGGTCGCCTCGGGGGAGGCCAGCGGCCCGTAGATGCGCAGATAGCGGTCGTCAAAGAACGTCTCCCACCAGGCCATAGATGCCTCCTTGTTGCAGGAAACAAAACGCCCCTTCCGTCCAGGGACGGAGGGGGCGATTCCGTGGTACCACCCTGGTTCGCCGGTCGGGGCCGGCGCACTCAGCGCCCTCGCCTGTGAGACGCCACTTCGCTGCGCTTCTCGTTCGTAGTAAGGCACGGAACGAAGTGGAGTGCCGTAAACGCCACTCCGCTGCGCTTCTCGTTCGTAGTAAGGCACGGAACGAAGTGGAGCGCCGTCTTGACGCCACTCCGCTGCGCTTCGTGGCTGACTACGAACTGCGCTTCGTGGCTGACTACGAACGGTGCTTCGTGGCTCCCGGCTAAGGGCCTTCGCTGTAACGGGCGAATCCCGGGGAGGCTTACTGGGTTTCTCACCCCTCCCCCGCCGCCTTCGGCGGCGCCCCCGCCCCTCTCCTGACCTTTGGTCAGGAGAGGGGAGGGGGGAGCGGCGTAGCCGCTGGGGATGGGGTGAGGCTTCGGCCTCCCGACTCCCGGGCGACCTTCGGTCGGCGGCGCTGCAGGGGCTTGCAGCCGATGACCCCTTTCTCTGCCCGGCCGCCTTTGCAGGCTGACAGCCTGCGCTACCAGCCGGTTCGCCAGGGCCGTCCCGACCTACTCCTCCCGTTCGTCGTCTTTGCGGCGGGCGATGCCCGTTCGGATGTTGTTTTGATTATAACCGGTTTCGGGCCTGTTGTCAAATGGCGGGGGCGCTCTATTTCACCCCGAAGTGCGCTACCAGAACCGTGTCGGCGCCATCGGGGGTGGTCAGACGGGGGCCACCGTAGGCGTACATCCCCGCCACCAGCCGGTACTCCCCCACCGGCAGGTCCGGCGGCAGGACCAGCACCCGCTCGTCCACCACCACCTCCCCCGGCAGCCAGCCAGTGGTGGGGCGGCTCCACCCTGCCGGCTCCCCGTCCGACTGCACCACCAGCGAC
>CALDFY010000257.1 GCA_937942115.1 uncultured Anaerolineae bacterium
GCCGTCCGGCTGCAATCGTTACTCCTGCGGGCGATTCTTTCGTCTACCTGCCCCTGGTCGCCAGGGGGGCCGCGCCGGAGTTCCGCGCCCTCTGGGTCACCCGCTACGACTGGACGCGCGCCGACGGCACTCCGGCCCAGCCATCGGCCCTGGTGACCATTGCCGAGCAGGCCGCTGCGGCGGGCTTTAACGTCCTGCTCTTCCAGGTGCGCGGGGTGGGGGATGCCTACTACGCGCCCGGCTACGAACCCTGGGCGTCCCGCCTGACGGGGACCGTCACCCAAACTCTGGGGACACCCCCGGGCTTTGACCCGCTGGCGGTGCTCATAGAGGCCGCCCATGCCCGGGGCCTCCAGGTCCACGCCTACCTGAACGTCTACCCGACCTGGCTCTGCCGGGTCGGCGCGCCCCCCGAGGGCACCAACCCGCCGCACCCTTTCTGGACCTTTTCCCGCACCAACGGGCGCGGCTGGAGCGCCTGGCGGGTCTACGATTCGGGCGGCAACCCCATGCTCCTGACGAACTGTCTCCACTATCTCTGGGCCACCCCAGCCTGGGAGGGGATGCGCACCCATTTTCTCGGCGTCGTCACCGACCTGGTGACCCGGTACGACCTGGACGGGATTCACCTGGACCTGGTCCGCTATCCGGGCCTGAACTACTCCTACGATCCCTTCACTCCCGAGTTTTCGGACCCTGAGGCCCGGGCTGAATGGCAGCGGGAACAGGTCAACCTGCTGGTCCGGGAGACCTACGGGGCCGTGAAGGCCCGCCGGCCCGATGCCTGGGTGACGGCGGCCGTGTGGGGCGTCTACCAGAACCGGTGGGGCTGGCCCTCCTTCAGCCAGGGCTACAGTGACTACTACCAGGACTCCAAACGCTGGCTGCGCGAGGGCTGGGTGGATGGCGTGATGCCGATGCTGTATCCGGCCCATCCCTCCTCCGATTGCCCGGATAGCACCGTCTGGACGCTGGAGCGATTCCGGGTGCTGGCGGCGGATTTCATCGCCGACGCCGGGGGACGGTACGTCTTCCCCGGCATCCACGGCGGCTACGCCTGCTTTGACGACCTCATTGGCCGCATCCAGGCCGCCCGCGAGGTAGGGGCAAGGGGACAGGCCATCTTTGCCTACGGTCCGGTCAACTCTCAGGGCTACTGGGATGACCTGGCACTTCAGGCTTACCTCTCCCCGGCACCGTTGCCGCCCCTACCCTGACTTTTGCGCCCTGCGCCTAGTAGCGCAAGATTTATCTTGCGTCCTGCGCCCTGCGCCCTGCGACCCGCGACATTTCCAGGAGGTAGTATGACCGCCCATCCCGAAAATCGTCGCACTCCCCCGCCCCCCTGGGAGGACGTGCCCTGGGAGCAGTGGGAGGACTGGCACTGGCAACTGGCCAACCGCATCACCACTGTGGAAGAATTGGACCGGGTCATTCCGCTGACCGAAGAGGAGAAAGCAATGATTGAGGAGTCGCTGGGCACCCTGCGGATGGCCATCACCCCCTACTACGCCAGCCTGATGGACCCGGACGACCCCCACGACCCCATCCGCAAGCGGGCCGTCCCCACCCTCTACGAGAAAATCGTCCGCCCCGAGGACATGCGGGACCCGCTCCACGAGGACACCGACTCCCCTGTGCCCGGTCTGACCCATCGCTACCCGGACCGGGTGCTCCTGCTGGTCACCGACCAGTGCGCGATGTACTGCCGCCACTGTACCCGCCGCCGCTACGCCGGAGAGACGGACAGGCCCCGCTCCCAGGCGGAGATAGACGCGGCCATTGCCTACATTCGGGAGACGCGCGGGGTTCGGGACGTCCTCCTCAGCGGCGGCGACCCGTTCACCCTTTCCACCGAGCGGCTGGAGTACATCGTGGCGAAACTCCGCGAGATTCCCCACGTGGAGATTATCCGCTACGGCACCGCCGCGCCCGTCACCTTCCCCCAGCGCATCACCGACGAACTGGTGAACACGCTCAAGAAGTACCAGCCGGTCTGGATCAACACCCACTTCAACCATCCCAAAGAACTGACGCCCCGCGCGCGGCAGGCGCTGGCCAAACTGGCCGACGCCGGCTTCGTCCTGGGCAACCAGACCGTCCTCCTGCGCGGCGTCAACGATTGCCCCTGGATCATCAAGGAACTCTGTCAGCGGCTGGTGGAGAACCGGGTCCGCCCCTACCGCCTCTACCAGTGTGACCTCTCCTTGGGCATCGGCCACTTCCGGACGACTATCGCGCGGGGAATTGAGATTATAGAACACCTTTCCGGCCACACCACCGGCTTTGCGGTGCCGGAGTTTATGGTGGACTTGCCGGGTGGCGGCGGGAAGACGCCCGTCAATCCCCGCTACCTGATCGCCTGGAACGGTCGGGTGGCGATTTTCCGCAACTACGAGGGCGTTATTGCCCGCTACACGGAGCCGGACGACTACCGCTTTGAGTGCCCGCCCACCTGTCGCATCTGCGAGGAGCGGCGGGCGCGCGGGCTGGACGAGCCAAAAGTTGGCCCGGCCCGGCTCTTTGCCGGTGAAGCGATCGCGCTGGAACCGGCTGACCTTCCCCGCCGGGCCCGCCGCATCCGGCGGGATGAGGTGGTTGCGCCGTTCTGAGCCTGCATTATAATAACTATGCGGGGATGGTTCATTCCTCCCCCGGCCCTTCACCTCACCCCCGGCCCCTCTCCTGACCAAAGGGTCAGGAGAAGGGAGGAGTGTGGGGGGATTTTGGGGCGGCGGCGACGCCGCCGCTCCAAAATCCCCTCCTTTCCGCCCGCCGCTGAAGCGGCAGGCTCAGATACCAAAGCCCTGACGGGCTATCCGGAAGCCCCTGAAAGGGGCTTCGCATCGGAGCCAGGGGCTTTTCGCCCAATGGTGCGAACATTTGTCCCCACCCCCTTTGTCCCCCCTCCCCCATCGCTGCGCTTGGGGGAGGGGGGAAGGGGAAGTTTTGCGGCGGCCTTCGGCCGCCGCA
>CALDFY010000258.1 GCA_937942115.1 uncultured Anaerolineae bacterium
GGGGGGCAAGGGGGGCATAAGCGTTAACTTAAGGCTGGCTTCGGCTCTCCGCTTCCCGCCGCCTCGGGCGCCGATGGGAAATCGGCCTCCCCCGGGGGCAACCGCAAGGGTTGCCCCTACGCTTTGCGCCGGGCGTCAACCTGCGTTGACGCCCTCCTCAGGAGGTCGGCGAAGGCCGACCTGGTTGCGAACGAAGTGAAGGGACCCGGCCGAAGGCCCAAAGAGGCTGGCTTCAGTCAGCGCCCGAGGCGGCGACCCAACTGGCGCCGCCCCTTAAGTTAACGCATATGGGCAAGGGGGGTGAGGGGCAAAGAGCCCGTCGCCCGCCCCGAACGAGAGGGGCGTGAAAAAACCTACACTTGTGAGCCCCTGCCCCCTCCCCGCTGCCGCTGCGCAGCGCAGGGAGGGGGAGAACTGAGGGGTTTTGGCGGCGGCCGAAGGCCGCCGCAAAACCCTTCCCCTTCCCCCTTCCCCCAAGCGCCGCGATGGGGGAGGGGGGATAAAGGGGGTGGGGGCAAATGTTCGCACCATTGGGCTGAAAGCCCGCCCTACGTCTGACCACGATTCAATGCAGCGCTACCACAAGGAGCGGGCCTGGAAAACCATCGGGAAAATCTGCGTCTATCTGCATCCTTTTCGTTACGGTATCTCCCGGAGATAGTTGCTGATCAGTTGGACGCTGCGGCGCAAAACCGTGTCCCGGTAGGCCCGGAGATGCTCGGGAGAGACGTGCCGGAAAATCCAGGCCATCCGCTCCGGCGAATGGGCGGCCATCTCCACCATCTCCGCTGAAACCCCCATCCGCTCCGCAAAGACCTCGGCAGTGCGGATGCGGTGCCCCGGCTGTAATTGCTCCACCAGAGTGTCCCGCCACGCCCGCAGGTCCTCATCCCGAATGAAGGGAAGCCACCCCCGGGGCTCTGCGGTCGCCAGCGCCGCTGCCTCGCGACCGTCCAAACGGGCCTGATCCTCCTCATCCAGCCACGTCCGCAGGACGTTGTGCAGGAACAAGCGCTCCTCCCACGTGCTCCATCCGGCGTCCGGGCCAAAGAAGGGGTGGAAGACTTCCCGCCACCACAACTCGTCGGCCAGCAGGTGGGCCAGATAGCCGGACACAAAGGCCGCGTGGGCCGGGTCCAGGCGCTCCGCGCGGGATAGCGCCGGGTACGTATCCAGCAGGGTTTGGGAGGCGGGCACCGTTGTGCGGGGTGGGAGGGTGTAGAAATGGGTCTCCTCCCGCCGTTGCCCGCTGACCGTCTGCACATCCGGGGCGGTGTGGCCCAGCAGGAAAGGGCCGTACTGAGCCAGCAGTAACCGCCGCGCCGGCGCGGCCAGGGTTCCCCGCTCCAGGACCTCGCGGGCCATCACCAGGTGATTGATCGGCGTTGGCATGGGATAACTATTGTACACGAAACAGGGGATTTGGAGAAGTAGCGCAAAATTCCTCTTGCGCTACTTCCCTAACATCCATTTGGGGTGTATAATGAGATTGAGCGCGGCCCTGAATCCTTCTCTTCCGGAGCGATCGGTATTGTTTTCCCCCGAGTGCGTAAAGGAGGTGGGCGATGGCGGTGCGAGCGGGAGTCGGTTGGAGCCTGGCGAAGGACGCCCAGGCCGCAGCGGACGATATCGTGCAGATGGCGATGGACGGGTTGGGGGGAGAACCCCCGGGACTGGCCCTCCTCTTCGCCACGGTGGATATGGACCTGCCCGTTCTGGCGCGGCGGGTGGCACGCCGGCTGGGAAAGGTACCGATATTCGGCAGCAGTTCCTTCACCGGCGTCCTGACCCCCGCCGGTTTCCAGTCCGGTCCGAACGGGGTGGCCGGGTTGATGCTCGTCTCCGGAGTACGGGCGGGCGTCTCCCGCTGTTTCCTCGGCAAGGACCCCGCCCGGGCCGGGGCACTGGCGGCGGGCCTGGCCATCCGGGAAGCGGGGCAGGGCGGGACGCCAACCCTGTTCCTGGTCACGTCTCCGCCGGGCAGCGAGGAGGGGGTGGTGGCCGGCATCAGCCGGAAGTACCCCGCTGTCCCCATCGTGGGCGGCAGTCCCGCCGATAACACCATTGAGGGGAAATGGCAGGTGTTCGCCGATGGCCAGGTGTTCCCCCAGAGCGCCGTCGTAGCGGCCCTCTTCGTCCCCGGACCGGTTGGGTATGCCTTCGGCAGCGGGTACCGTCCCACCCGGATTCGGGCGCGCGCCGGCGCCGAAGGACGCCTGCTGAAGACGCTGGACGGCAACCCCGCGCTGGATGCCTACGCCGATTGGACGGGGAAAGACCGGGCCGCGCTGATCGGTGACTGGAAACTGCTGGGGGAGTGCCTGCTGGCCCCTCTGGCGACCCCGGTGCAGGACGCCTATCTCATCAAGCACCTGGCGGTGGGGAACGAGGACGGCACCATCGGCGCCTTCGCGGAGTTCGCCGACGGCGAGGACGTCGTCCTGATGGAGGCGACGACGGATGAACTCATCTCGGCGGCCGGAGAGGTGGTCCGTCAGGCCGCGCAGGGGATTCGGGATGTCCGCGCCGTCTTCCTGGTCCACTGCGCCGGGCGGCGCGTCGCGCTGGGGGACCGCATCGGGGAAGTGGTGGGCGCAGTCCGGTCGGTCATCGGCGACGCCCCCTTCCTGGGTTTCTGCTCCTTCGGGGAGCAGGGGATGCTGGTCCCCGGCGTCAATCAGCACGGCAACCTAATGCTCTCCGCGCTGGTACTGGGAGCATAGGGGAGGACAATGGGTTCCGAGGAGAGGCAGACGTCATCGGAGAAGGAGTTAACCCGCCCCCCGTCGCCGATGGAATTCGGCTCCATGCCGCTGGACCCGGTCTACGGGTGGGGCATGGTCTTTGAGCCGGTGGAGACGCTGATCCACGAGACGGCGGCCTACATTGAGCAGTTGGCCCGTGAGGTCTACGAGCGGGGAGCCGAGTTCAGCGACGAGGAATTGCAGGAGCGGTTCTTCGCCTTCTGGGACCGTCTGGTGGCCGAGGGGAAACTGCAGCGGCTCCCCGACCGCCCGCCGGAGTTCGGGAAGGCGATTCTGGGCCCCCGTCGCTGGCTGCGGGCCCAGCGCATCCGCATCCGACGGCTGGTGGAGTACTGGCGCTCCGGCGGAGCGCCGCCCGTCGGCGAATCCGCCGGGGATGGGTAGCGGCGCGAGATTGACCCCCTTCCGGTGCCGGAAAGGGGCCGGACATCGGCGGCGGCGGCCCTGCGAGCCGCCGCCGCCGATGCGGACCCTCGCCCGCACCCGCTCTCAGCCCAACCCGTCCAGCAGGCTCAGCAACTCCTCGTTGGACGGGATGTCGCTCATAGAGTGCCCGTAGTGGATCCAGCGGACGATGCCGTCCCGATCCACGATGGCCTGCGCGGGCATCCGCCCCAGTTTGAAGAGGTTGACCTCCTGCCCGTACCGCTTGAGCACGATGTGCTCCGGGTCCGGAAGCCCCACAAAAGGCAACCCCTCCTCCTCCCAGTAGCGGGCGAAGGCCTCCGGCCCTTCCGGCCCGACGACAATCACCTCGGCATCCCGCTTCACGAATTCCGGGTAGTCCTGGCGCAACTGCGCCATATGCCGACGGCAGAAGGGTCACATGAAGCCCCGGTTGAAAACCAGGACGACGGCTTTCTTCCCCCGATAGTCGGACAGGCGCACCGTCCGCCCCCGAAAGTCCTCCAGGGCGAAGTCGGGCGCTGGGGTGTGAACGGCAACCCTCGCCATATTTCCTCCTATTTCCTCCTATTTCCTCCTACACCGGCGCCAGTGTGCCGAACCAGATGATCCAGGCCAGCACCGTCTTGGCGACCAGGCTCAGGATGATGTACACCCGTTCCCCGAAGAGTAGTCCCGCCAGGGGCCCACCTTTTTATATTGAAGCACCATATTGATGTAGAGGAGTTGCGGGTTGGGCCGCAGGGTGAAGGTGGCGCGGTCAAAATTGAGATAGTTGATGAAGATCGGGTAGGTCTTGTCGTTGCTGACGACCCACATGAAGATGCCCTGAATCAGGTGCAGGAACCCCAATGATCAGGTTGAAGCGACGTAATCCGCGATACGTCTTCTCGGGTAACTACCTACCCCCGATGGCTGGGATGCCCCCTTCCGCTCCCAAAGCCCTGACGGGCTATCCGGAAGCCCCCTTCGGGGGCTTCGCATCGGAGCCAGGGGCTTTTCGCCCAATGGTGCGAACATTGGTAAGTGTGCATTTAATCGTGGTCACCCACCTGCCCGTTGAGGTATCGGTGGGGGCACTTTAAAACTCAACAACTCCAGCACCGTCCAGCGGTGGTCGGTCAGTCCGGCCGCCATCGCCGGCGTCCGCTCCACCCAGCGGCGCACCTCCTTCCGCCGGTAGACC
>CALDFY010000259.1 GCA_937942115.1 uncultured Anaerolineae bacterium
CGGCCGAAGGCCGCCGCAAAACCCTTCCCCTTCCCCCCTCCCCCAAGCGCAGCGATGGGGGAGGGGGGATAAAGGGGGGTGGGGGCAAATGTTCGCACCATTGGGCGAAAAGCCCCTGGCTCAGATGCGAAGCCCCCTTCGGGGGCTTCCGGATAGCCCGTCAGGGCTTTGGTATCTGAGCCCGCCGCTTCAGCGGCGGGCGGAAGTGGGCATCCCAGCCATCGGGGTAGGTAGTTACCTTCAAAATCTCAAATGGTAGCCCCATTGGGCTGTCATCCCCCGAACCGAAGCGGAAACGGTGTCGCGCGGAATACCCCTTCCAGAAAGGAGAGACAACCGATGGACAAACAGACCGAGCAGCGAGTCATAGAAATCCTGGAGACCGACCCCGACTTCTACGTCCCCATCAAGAAACTCTGGCTGATGCTCCAGGCGGAGGGGCTGGCACTGGACCTGGAACTGGAGGAGTTCCGGGCCCAACTGGAAGCGGACGACCGCTTTGAGATAGAGGACTTTGACGATTCCCTGCCGGGCGATCCCGAGGTGGTCGCCGAGATAGAGCGGGACCTGGAAGCGATGGGCTTCTTCGGCGGCCCCCGGGTGAAACTGGCCAGCCGCGAGATGACCGCCGAGGACATCGTGGCCGGCCTTCTGCGCAGCCTGGAGCGAATGAACGAGGCGCTGCGCGGCGCCTGGGAGACCCGCCCCGAGGGCGACCGGGAAACCGAAGAGCAGTTGCTGGACGCGCTGGCGTTGGGCCACGAGATGGAGGAGGAAATCCGCCAGATGATAGAAGAGCGGCGCTGGGAGGCCGAGACGCCGGATTAGTGGTCGGGCATTTACGCCGTGGATTGCCTCATCCCCCAACATCGGATGGATGAAGCCTGCCGCCACCTGCGGGAGGCGGAGCGGCTGGGCGCCCGCAAGGCCCGCGACCGCCGCCGGATTCGGGAGGCCCTGAGGCAATACTGCACGGAATACGAAATACGGAACACGGAGGAGGTACCATGAACCGCCCACTTCGCCCGAGCGACCACATCCTCATCAACATCTACTGGCTGGGGCTGAACGTCGCGTCGGGGACGATCACCCCGGTCCTCCTGCCCTATCTGGTGGCCCTCTTCGTGCCGCCGGAGCAGAAGAACACCTACCTGGGGCTGGTGCGGGTCATCGGCCTGGCGGTGGCCATGCTGGTCCAGCCGATGGCCGGGATGTTCAGCGACCGCTCCACCTCCCGCTGGGGCCGCCGCCGCCCCTTCATCTTCGCCGGGACAGTGCTGGACCTGGTCTTTCTGGCGGTCGTGGGCGCGTCGCCCCTCTTCATCGGTTCGGCGCTGGACGGCTTCTTCCTCCCCACCCTGGGCATCACCACCGCCCTCTTCGTCCTGATTGTGGGCATCGTCCTTCTCCAGGTTTCCTCCAACATCGCCCACGGCGCCCTCCAGGGCCTTA
Organism: uncultured Anaerolineae bacterium; assembly: GCA_937942115.1. Lineage (GTDB taxonomy): Bacteria > Chloroflexota > Anaerolineae > B4-G1 > DUEL01 > SpSt-77. The sequence goes on from CALDFY010000259.1 coordinate 1,453, forward strand.
TCCCCGACCTGGTGCCGGAGGACCAGCGGGGCCGCTCCTCCGGCGTCAAGGCGGTGATGGAACTCCTGCCCGTCTTCCTGGTGATTGTGGTCGGGCCGCTGGTGGACCGGGGGTTGATCGGGCTGGTGGTGGGGTATGTGGGGCTGGCGCTGACGGCGACCATGCTGGCAACGGTGCTGGGGGTACGGGAGGAGCCGCTGCGGGAGAAGCCGACCGGGCCGGTGGGCGAGCGGGTCTGGCGGCTGGTCGCGCTGACGGCCATCTTCGTCCTGGTCACCCGCGCCGCCCTCTGGCTGGTCAGCGCGGCGGGAGGGGCGACGGCCGCCGCCGCGCTGGGGACGCGCGTCGCCGCAGGCGTCCTGGTCGGCCTGGTCGCGATGGCCGGCTCCATCTTCCTGGGTGTCTACTTCGGGGCCTGGGTGGGCATCGGGCGGGAGGCCCCCCGCCAGACCTCCTTCATCTGGTGGGTGGTCAACCGGCTGATGTTCCTGGCGGCCGTCGGCTCCGTCCAGGGCTTCGCCCAGTACTTTCTGCGGGACGTCCTCCACATCCCCAACGCGGCGACGATGACGACCATCCTCCTGGCCGTCGTGGCGCTCTTCCTGCTCCCGGCCGCGCTGGGCGGCGGCTACCTGGCGGACCGGGTGGGGCGGAAGCGGCTGGTGGCGCTGGCGGGGCTGGTCGCCGGGGCGGGCACCCTCCTGCTTCTCTTCTCCACCAACATCCCGCTGGTGCTGGTCAGCGGCTGCATCATCGGCCTGGGGACGGGGATTTTCTACGCCGCCAACTGGGCGCTGGGGACGGACCTGGCCCCCTCGGCGGAGGCGGGGCGGTACCTGGGCATCTCCAACCTGGCGGGGGCCGGGGCGGGGATCGTCGGCGCGGGCATCGGCGGGCCGATGGCGGACTACTTCAACGCCCTCCAGCCGGGGCTGGGGTACCTGGTCATCTTCGCCGTCTACGCAGCGCTCTTCTTCCTTTCGGTCCTGGCCCTGACGCGGGTGCGGACGTGAACGTGGCGGGCACTTCGCGAAGTGCCCGGCACGTTCATCTCTCCAGGAACTCCCGGATGGCCGCCCCCACTGCCGCCGGGCGCTCCATCGGCACCATGTGCCCGGCGTCCGGGATGACGACGAAGCGGGCCTGGGGGAGCGCCCGCTCCATCCGTCGCTGCGCCGGAGGGACGAAGGTCTCGGAGTGCTCCCCCCGGATGACCAGGGCCGGGACGGGCAGGCGGGGGACGGCCCGCCAGACGTCGGTGGGGACGATGGCGAACAGGCGCGCTTCCCACTCCGGCGGGTAGACCAGTTCCACCCCGCCGTCGGGCCGCTCCCGGGTGCCGGCCTCCACGTAGGCCCAGAGGCTCTCCGCCGGCCAGCGGGCGAAGAAGGGCTTGGCCCGGAAGTACTCGTAGCAGGCGCGGCGGTCCGGCCAGGTCCGCCGACGGTTCAGCGCCCCCCGCACCAGCGCGGGGCGCGGCGTCCGGCCGAACCGGCGCATCAGCCGCGCCAGAAGGAGCCACAGCGGCGGCAGGATGACCGGGTCTATCAGCACGACGGCGCGGAAGAGATCGGGCCGGGCGACGGCCGCCCAGAGGGTCAGCACGCCCCCCATAGAGTGGCCGACGCCAACCATCCCCCGCAGTCCCAGCCGGTCCAGCCCCCGGACCAGGTCGTCGGCCAGGGGATGCCAGTCGGAGACCTCTTCGGGGCGGCTTCCGGGCCAGAGCGGGCGCGCCGGCAGGCCGATCACCCGGTAGCGGTCGGCGAGCGTCGCCGCCAGGGGGCGGTAGGCGCCCGGCGGGAAGCCGTTGGCATGGGCAATGTGCAGGACGGGGCCCTCCCCCCCGAATTCGTAGGCGTCTATCATGGCCCTCCGGTGCTCGGGTGATGTTTCCACTGGCAGTACTCGTCGCAGGACTCCATGGGGATCGGTTCCGAGACGGGCTGGGTCATCCGGTAGATGAGAAACAGCGGCCGCAGGCTCCGTTCGGCGATACGCCCCACTTCCTGTAACAGCATCCCCCGTTCCGCCGCCAGCGCCCCCAGTGCCTCCACCCGTCCCCGAAAAACCGTATCCTCCGGCGTATGGGCCACGTAGAGGGTGGCTGGGTCTTCCAGAAACGGCCGGACCTGCTCCGCAAAGGCCGCGTCCGGTTCGTGGAGTTGCTCGTAGCCGAAGACCTCCACCGGCGCAACCCGTCCGGCGGTGAGGAACTGGACCGGCGCGCCGATGCCCCAATCCAGCGCGACGACGGGCCCGGCACCGTTCTCTTCCAGGTACGCGGCCAGGTCGTATATGGCGCTGGAGTGGGCGGAGTGCCCTCCCGTCCGGGCCAGCGCCTGGTGGTAGCGGACGGTGGTCCAGAGGTCGCTCCCGGCCCAGAGGAGGGCCAGCAGGGCGGAGAGTGCCCCGAGCGCCTTTCGGGCCCGGCTCCCCCCGAGGCGGCCCGCCGCGCCGACTGCCAGCCCCGCCGTCAGCGGGATCAGCGGCACCGCCAGCGCGTAGTGGGTGATGAAGAGGTCGCTCACGGTGAACGCGCTCTGGGCCACGATCAGCACCAGCAGCGCCACCGGCAGCAGGTGGGCCCAGCGGCGGCTCCGGAAGCCCACCCCGACCCCCAGAAGGACGGCCCCCGCCGCCAGATACGGCGCCCACGGGTTGGCCAAGGCGCCCCCCAGATACCATAGATGGTCTCCCCGCAGGAGGGGCCCCAACTGGCCCAGCCGGACGGTCAGGTTGGGGAGGTAGGCCCGGTTGTCCACCCCGTAGTACGATTGCCTCAGGTTGCCCAGGACCGAGGCCAGCGTGCCGCCGGTCTGCAGGTTGAAGACCAGAAGGGGGATCAGGGGGAGGAGGAAGCAGAGGATGGCGACCAGGCCGGTTCGGAGTAAGGCACGAAACGGAGGGGAGTGCCGTTCGGGACGCCACTCCGCTTCGCTGCGGGGCTCACCACGAACGGTTTCGCTCCGTGTCTGACTCCGAACGAAACCGGCAATCCCGGCCACGATGGAGGCGGCCGCGATGGCCCAGACGAAGAGCAGTTTAGCGTAGAGGCCCAGGCCCCAGAAGAGGGCCGTCAGATAGAGGTCGGCGGGGCGGCGCCGCCGCCACCAGCGCAGGCCGGTCAGCAGGCTCGCCATGAAAAACAACGCCGTCAGGTTGGTGACGAAGATGCCCTGCCGGCTCCAGAAGACAAAGGTCGGGTTGACGGCCAGCAGAAGGGCCGCGACGTGGGCCGCCCAGGGGCCGCCCAGGGCCCGGGCCACCCGCCAGGTCAACAGCAGCGTCAGCCCGCCGGTGAGGAGGGGGAGCCAGCGCAGCGCGACGACGTTCACCCCGCCCAGCGCCAGAAACGGCACCGCCAGGTAAACGTTCAGCGCGCCGATGTAGTCCTGCACCATCAGCGGGAGTCGCCAGGGGCCCAGAACGACCACCGAACTTCGGAACGCCGTCACCGGTTGGCCGGTCAGCAACTGCATGGCGTTCAGGCCCGCTTCCTTCGCCTCGTCGTAGTGGAGTCCGGGCAGGGATAACTGATGGGCGCCGAGGGCCAGGAAAAGCAGGGTGCAGATGGCCGGTAGCAGGTGGTGGATAGCCGGTAGTGAGTGGTTGGTCGTGCCGGAAGACGTCATGCTCCCTGCTCCTTGCGCCTTGCGCCTTGCGACTTGTGACTTGCGACCTGCTCCCTGCTCCCTCTCAATACGCCCCCTCTCCCAGCAGGACCTTCGGGATGGTGCGCATCAGGATTTTGAAGTCCAGCCAGAGGGACCAGTTCTCAATGTAGTAGATGTCCAGGAGCACCATTTCGTCGAAGGAGAGACGGCTGCGGCCACTGACCTGCCAGAGGCCGGTCATCCCCGGCGGGGCCTCCAGCCGCTTCTTGTGCCATTCTTGGTACTTCTCCACCTCTGCCGGGATGGGCGGTCGGGGGCCGACCAGGCTCATCTCCCCCCGCAGGACGTTCACCAACTGAGGCAACTCGTCCAGACTGAGCCGGCGCAGAATCCGCCCCACGCGGGTCAGCCGGGGGTCGTCCCGAATCTTGAAGATGGGGCCGTCGGCCTCGTTCAGGTCCGCCAGCATGTCCTGCTGTTCCTCCGCTCCCACGTGCATGGAGCGGAACTTGTACATCTCAAAATGGCGCCCCCGCAGGCCGACCCGGGTCTGGCGGAAGATGACCGGGCCGGGACTATCCAGCCGGACCGCCAGCGCGATCAGGCCGAACAGGGGTGCGCCCAGCAGCAGCCCCACGGCGGCGACGGTGACGTCTATCAGCCGCTTGACCAGCAGGGCCCCTTTGCTGATGGAGACGGTCCGGACGCCGATGAGGGGCACGCCGCCCAGGTCCTCCACGTTGACCTGGGTCAGGCTCATCTGAAACAGGTCGGGGACGATGCGGGGGCGCACCTGGCGCCGCTCGCACTCCCGGACGATGCCCATGATTTTACGGTGGTACATCCAGGGCAGGGTGATGATGACCTCGTCGGGCCGCTCTTCGTCCAGGACGGCGGGCAGGTTATCCAGCGGACCCAGGGCCCGGAAGCGCCCGATGTCGGTGTACCCCTTGTCGGGGTTATCGTCCACAAACCCGACGACCCGGTAGCCCAGGTCGGGGCGGGCGACGATGGTGCGCATGACCGTCCGCCCGATCTCCCCGGCGCCAACGATAACGACCCGCTTGATGCCGACGCCCTTCGCCCGCAGGTAGGCGAGGGCGAGGCTCTCCGCGCCGCGCACCAGCGCCAGCATCCCAATGGTCAGCAGGCCGACCTCTATGAGCATAGCGCGGGAATAGTAGCGGGGCCGGAAGACGAAGGTGACCGCCAGCATCAGCACCGTCACCTTCGCCGTGGCGTTGGTGATGCGGTAGACCTGGTCCATCCAGGAGCGCGGCCAGGCGCGGTACACCCCGTCTACCACGAAGAACACCGGCGTCAGGACAACGTACAGGATCAGGAAGGGGAGATAGGCGGAGAGGGGCGCGTCGTAGGCGACGTCCAGAAACCAGCGCAGGTCGTAGCGCACCCAGTAGCCCCCCAGAAAGGCGACGACGATGGTGGCGATGTCCAGCAGGACCACCCACCCGGGCACACGACCGTTCCGGCTCATGCTCTCCCTCCGGCAATAGCCTCCTGGTAAACGGCAACGGTTTGGGCGGCGGTGCGGGGCCAGGAGAAATGGGCGGCGTGCTCCAGGCCCCGCCGTCGCAACGTCTCCCGGAGCGGCTCATCGGTCAGCAGGCGGTGCAGGCCCTCCGCGATGGCTTCCACGTCGTACGGGTCCACCAGCAGCGCCCCGTCCCCGGCGGCCTCCGGCAGGGCGGAGACGGAGGAGGTCAGCACCGGCGTGCCGCAGGCCTGGGCCTCCAGGACAGGCAGACCGAAGCCTTCGTAGAGGGACGGGTAGGCGAAAACGTCGGCGGCGTTGTACCACAGGGGGAGTTCATCGTTGGGGACGTAGCCGGGGAAGTGGACGCGGGCGGAGAGTCCCAACCGCTCTACGGCGGCGAAAATCTCCTCGTCGTACCAGCCCCGGGCGCCGGCCAGGACCAGGGCGGTTCTGGAGTCCGGGCCTGCGCGAGCGAACGCCTCTATCAGCCGGGCCAGGTTCTTGCGCGGCTCCAGGGTGCCCACGAAGAGGACGAAGCGCTCCGGCAGGCTCCGCCGGACCCGGAACGCGGCCACCTCCTCCGGCGGCAAGGGCCGGAAGATGGGGTCCACGCCGTGGTAGACGACGCGGATATTCCCCCGCGCGACGCCCAGAAGGCGGGCCGTCTCCTCGGCGGCGTGCGCGGAGACGGCGATGACCCGGCGGGCCCGCCGGACGGAGAGGCGGGTGAAGAGGCGCAGGTAGAGCCGGTTGGCGGGCCGGAAGAGGTGGGGGTAGCGCAGGAAGCTGAGGTCGTGGACGGTGACGACGACGGGGCATGGGGCCACCAGCGGGCCGACGAAGACGGGCCCATGGGCCAGGTCGGCGCCGACGGCCCGCAGGGCGCGCCCCTGGGCCAATTGTTCCCAGAGGACCCGTGCGGCGGGCCGGTGGGTGGGCCAGCGGGCGCGCCGGTAGCGCAGGCTTTCAGCCTGCGCCACCGGCGCGCGGGGGCCCACGAACGCCGTCACCCGACAACCGGCCTGGGGCAGGTAAGTGAGCAAGTGATGAATGTACTGGTGAACGCCCGCGCTCCGGTAGGACGGGTCCCCGGAGAGCAGATGGGCGTTGATGGCCACGTGGATGGGCCGTTGCTGAGATACGTGCATAGCGGAACTATTATACCACGTCCGCCGCAGATGACCAGAGTTCCTCACCCCACCCCCGCCGCCTCCGGCGGCACCCCCTCCCCTCTCCTGACTTTTGTCAGGAGAGGGGAGGGGTGGCCCGAAGGGCCGGGGGAGGGGTGAGGAGCGCAGGCCGCCCTGGTTGCGACCGGAGGGAGCCACCGGGCCGGAGGCCCAGGGAGGCTGACTTTCAGTCAGCGCCCAGGGGCAACCGCGAGGGTTGCCCCTACAGGCGCCGATGGGAAATCAGCCTCCCCTGGGGGCTCTGGTTGCTTCGCTGCGCTACCCAGAAACATACAGGGGTAGCGCAGGCTGTTCGCCCGTACCGACAGGCCTGGCGGCCTGCGCTACATACCCAGGGCGTAGCGCAGGCTGTTAGCCTGCACTGACAGGCCTGGCGGCCTGCGCTACGCAAGCCATTGCCGTTTCTGACTTGCCGGAATGCGCCCTGCGCGATGGGGCACTCGCAATGACGGGTGAGTTTCTGGGTAGCGCAGCGAAGCAACCAGAGCGCCCAGGGGAGGCCGATTTCCCATCGGCACCCAGGGCGGCGGGAGGGAGCAACCAAACCCGGCCTTCAATGGATGCATATGGGGTCGTCCAAAAGCCCCCGAAGGAGGCTTCGCATCTGAGCCAGGGGCTTTGAGCCCCTGGCGTAGATTTTTGTGCGCAAGCCCACAATGTGGTATGATATGGGCAGTTCTTCAACAGGAGGTACCATGCCCCGATACCTTCTCGGTCTGGATGCCGGCAGCGGCTCCGTGCGGGCCCTGCTGGTGGACGTGGAGAGCGGGCGGACGACGGTCGCCGTCCGCCAGTGGGAACATCCACCCGCCGCCGAGGGCGGATGGGCATACGACTTTGACACCGACCGCAACTGGGCCCTGCTGGCGGAGGCGGTCCGGGAGGCGCTGGCCCGCGCCGGCGCCGCCCTCACCGACGTCGCCGGAATCGCCGTCGCCTCTATGCGCCACAGCCTGGTACTAATGCGGGATGGCCGGGTCCTCTTCGCTGTCCCCAACCGGGATGCCCGCGCGGCCGCTGAGGGGATGGAGATGGCCGCCGGGCCGGGCGCGCGGGTCTGCACCCGCACCGGCTGCTGGCCCGCACCCGTCTTCATGGCCCCGCGCCTGGCCTGGCTGGCCGCCCGTCACCCCCAATGGCTGGAGGGCGCCGTCGCGCTCACCGTCGGCGACTGGGTCGCCTTCCGCCTCTGCGGGGAGGCGGCGACAGACTTCTCCCACGCCGGGGAGACGATGCTCTTTGACGTCGTCCGGCGGGAGTGGATGACGGACTTCCTGGCCGAACTGGGGCTCCCCCCGTCCCTGCTCCCGCCGGTCCACCCGGCAGGGACGCTCCTGGGGCCATTGACCCCCGCTGCTGCCGCCGACCTGGGGCTGGCGCCGGGGATCCCCGTCGCCGTGGGCGGGGCGGATACCCAGTGCGCGCTGCTGGCCCTGGGCGCCACCGGGCCGGGCGACGTGGGCATCGTCGCCGGGACGACGGGGCCGGTGCAGGGCGTCGCCGACCGTCCCCTTCTGGACCCGGAGGGCCGCCTCTGGACCCGGCCCCATCTCCTGCCCGACCGCTGGGTCGTGGAGAGCAACGCCGGCCCCCTGGGAGAGGCACTGGACTGGCTGGCGGGTCTCCTCTTCCCGGAGTCGCCCCGACCGACGGCCCGGCTGGTCGGAGAGGCGGCGCAGGCCCGGCCCGGCGCCGGAGGCATCCTCTCCACCTTCGGGGGACAGGTCTTCAACGGCCGCGCGCTGGCGTTCCCTGTGGGAAGCCTGACTCTCTCCCCCCTTCTGGGCGGCGACGGCCCCTCCCGCCGGGCCGACCTGGCCCGGGCCGTCCTGGAGGGGCTGGCCTTCGTCCTGCGGGCCAACGGGGAGCAGGTCGCGGCCGTCATGCAGGCTGACAGCCTGTGCTACAGGATGACCGGCGGCCTGACCCGTAGTCCCTTCTGGGCCCAACTGGTCGCCGACGTCCTGGGGCGGCCCGTGCAGGTCTCCGACATTCCGGAGGGGACGGCCCTGGGCGCGGCGGTCTGCGCCGGAGTGGCGGCGGGCCTCTTCGCCGACCTGGCGGAGGGCGCGGCACACCTGGCGCGCGTCCGGACGGTGGACCCGGACGAGGAAGCGGCCCGGACGTACGCGGCCCTCTACGCCGAATGGCGGGACCTGCGCGCGGTTCTGGCCGACGCCCACGACCGGGCCGCCGCGCGGATGTTGGAGTATGTCGGCGTGCAGGCCCCTCCGCAGGCTGAAAGCCTGCGCCACTTCCGCCCCAGGATTCTGGTCACCGCCCAGATGGACGAGGCGAGTTTGGCCGAACTGCGCCGTCTGGGAGAGGTGGAGTACGCCAACTACCGGGAGACACTCCGGGTGCTCACCGGGGAGGACCTGGTGGAGGCCCTGCAGGGGGTCCACGTCTTCATCACCGAAGTGGACATCGTGGACCTGGAGGCGTTGCGGGAGTTGCCTGACCTGCGGGTCGTCGTCGCCTGCCGGGGGCAGGCGGTGAACGTGGATGCAGCGGCCTGCACCGCGCTGGGCATCCCCGTCCTCTACGCGCCGGGCCGCAACGCCGACGCCGTGGCCGACCTGACGGTGGCCTTTATGCTGGCGCTGTCCCGCAAACTGGTCCCGGCGAACGAGTTTCTCCGCCAACCCGGCGGCGAGGCGGGGGACATGGGCCGTATGGGGCAGGCGTACGAGGCCTTCCTGGGTCGGGAACTCTGGGGGAAGACGGTGGGTCTGGTCGGACTGGGCGCCGTCGGGCGGGAGGTCGCCCGGCGGCTGGCCCCCTTCGGAGTGCGACTTCTGGTCTATGACCCGTATGTCCGTCCGGAGGACGCCGCGCGGTACGACGCCGAACCGGTCTCCCTGGATGAGTTGCTGGCTGAGAGCGATTTCGTCAGCCTGCATGCGCCAGTCACCGATCAGACGCGGGGCCTCATCGGTCGGGAGGCGCTGGCCCGGATGAAGCGGGGGGCATTTCTGGTCAACACCGCCCGCGCCGCGCTGGTGGACGAGGAGGCGCTGGCCGAGGCACTGCGGAGCGGGCACCTGGCCGGGGCGGCGCTGGACGTCTTCTCCGTGGAGCCGCCCGCTTCGGACCACCCGCTGCTGCAACTCCCCAACGTCATCGCCACGCCCCACATCGGAGGGAACACGGAGGAGGTAGCGGCGCACCAGGGCCGCATCGTCGTGGAGGACCTCCGGCGGATGCTGGCCGGGGAACGGCCGCGCCACGTCCTGAATCCCCAGGCGCTGGAAGGGTTCTCCTGGACGGGCCCCCGTCGGCGGGCGGACGAGCGGGTCCTGGAGGGGCTGGAGGAGCGCCCCGGTCCGGCGGTCAGCGACTTACAGGTCGGGCCTCGCCCTCACCCCCACCCCCCTGCCTCCTTTCCCACCGCAGGCGGCGGGGGAGGAGATGAGGGTTCCAGCACGGAACACGGAGTACGCGGTACAGTTGAGGAACTCCTGCGCCGGTTCTGCGAGAAGGCGGTCGCCGACCCGGCGCTGCGGGCCTTCGCCGCCAAACGGCGGGTGACCACCCACTACACGCTGACCGACCTGGGGCTGGAGTTCCACATCGGCTTCCGGGACGGGGAGGTATTCGCTGGGCTGGGCGCGCCGCCGGCCCCGGCGGAAGTCCGCATGAAGGCGACGGCGGAGGTGCTGGACGGTATCCTGACCGGCCGCATCAGCGGGCAGAAGGCGGCGATGAGCGGCAAACTCTCCTTCAGCGGAGACGTCCGGACGGCGATGGGCGTCCAGCGGGTCCAGGGCGACCTGATCCGCCTCTACACGGCGGCGCGGGAGGAGGTGGGCGGCGTGGACTTTTCCGCGCCGGCGGCCGCGCCGGCCCCGACCGGTGTGGCGCAGGCTGTTGGGCTGCGCTCCGCGCCGGCAGGGGAGGACCCGCGCGTGGAGATGGTTCGGGCGATCAACGAACTCTACCAGTTGGGCCTCATCACCGCCACCGGCGGGAACGTGAGCGTTCGGGTGGAGGACCGGGAGGAGTGCTGGATCACCCCCAGTCAACTCTACAAGGGCGACCTGCGGCCCGAACTGATGGTGCGGATAGACCTGGCGGGCAACGTGTTGGATGACAGTGTTCCGGCGCCGTCGTCGGAGTGGCCGATGCACACGGCCATTTACCGGGCCCGTCCGGAGGTGCAGGCGATTGTCCACGCCCATGCGCCCTACGCGACGATTCTGGCCCTGAGCGGACTTCCCTTCCTGCCCATCACCACCGAGGCGGCCTTCTTCCGGGAAGTGCCGGTTGTCCCGTTCATTATGCCGGGGACTAAGGAACTGGCGGACGCAGTGGTGAAGGCGATGGGGCGGAACCCCGTCTGCCTGCTGCAGAATCACGGGGTGGTCGTGGCGGCGACCAGTTTGCGGCGGGCCTGCAACATCCTGGAGGTGGTAGAGCGAACAGCGCAACTCATCTGGGGGTGCTACGCGGCGGGGAAGAAGCCCCCAACGCTGCCGAAGGACGTGGTGCGGGCGCTGCAGGAAGTGGGGGAGATGATGGCGTGAAACGTGCGTAGCGCAAGATTTATCCTGCGCTTTCCCTTGCGCTTTCCTGGGCGGGGGCGTGAAACGTAAAGCGGACATCAGGGCCGGATGCCCCGGACAAGGAGGACCGAGTCGGGGCCCACTTGCCGCCATTCCGTATGGATGGAGAATCCGGCGTCCCGCCAGGACGAGAAGGGGTCTTCAGACGGAAAGCGGTCCTGCCCGGTGATCCGGTAGAGGAGACGGAGGGCCCGGGCCAGGGGTCCTCGTCCGCCGGGAACGGCGACGGGGACGACGACAACCGTTCCCCCCGGAGCCAGCACGCGCGCGACCTCCCGCGCGGTGGCGGGGTCCAGGATGAACTCCGTGGGGAAGGTAGCCACGACGGCCCGGAAGGCGCCGTCGGGGAAGGGAAGGCGCTGCGCCCGGGCCCGCACCAATCGGGGAGAGAGACCGGCCCGGCGGAGGCGGCGGCGGGCCAGCGCGCCCATCTGCGGGGAAACGTCCAGCCCCACCGGTTGGAGCCCCTGGCGGGCCATCCGCAGCAGTAAGTGGCCGGGCCCGTGGGCCAGTTCCAGCACCGGCCCGCCGGGGATGAGGGAGAGAGCCGCCGCGCCCCACGCCCTCCACTTCCCCCGGGAGACCGCCCAGGCGACGGCGTCGTAGGTCCAGGCAAAGGGACCGTAGAGCAGACGGAAGAACAGGCGAATCGCGGATCGCATCTCGCGGATCGCTCATCGCGGATCGCTTATCGCGGATCGCATCGGTGGCCCTGCTGTCCGGTTGCGGGCCTCCACCCGGAAACCTGCAGCGCAAGATTCATCGGGCGCTGCAGAACAAAAAGGGATTCCGCAGCACAGTGTGGCTGCGGAATCCCGAGTTTCTTGGGGCGCAAGATTCATCTTGCGCGGACTACAACGTCGGCGGGAAGGCGAACTCCTCGGGCAGAGTCGCCCCCTCCGCTCCCTCCTTAAACCACACCCCCAGTTCCAGAGAAATGCGCTGGAAGAAACTCTCGGGGGGGAGTTGCCCAATGCCATACTCCATATTCACCACCCGCGCTCGCAGGATCAGCGTCGTTGTCTCCAGGATGACTTCGGCGCCCGGCTCGGCCAGGACGATTTCCCCCTTCGCCGCCAGTTTAGCCCGCAACGCCGGGTCCTGATAGGCAAACCCACTGGCCAGGACCTTGGTTACCGTGCGGATGTCGCTCTTATCAAACATCCACACTTCCAGCGCGGTCACCTTTTTCGGGTCGCCCACACCGATAGCCTCCGATATGCCCACACCACACTCCCCCAGAAAATCTGCGCCCCGTTCAATGCTGAAGGAGGGGTCATAATGGTCATCTCCCAGGACATAGGTCGTGTTAAACTGAAGGGCGGGAGGGGTCGCCTCCTCCCAGCGCGTCGGCTCTACCTGGCGGTAGGCCGCTGCCCGCTCAGAGACGGGGCGGACGCGGGGGCGGCGGAGACGGGAAAGGGCGAAGTACAGAAGCGCGGCCAGCGCAGCGGCCAGCAACCCGATGCCGCAAATCTGGAAGAGGGGGCGAACCCGTTGCAGGCCGGTGGGGCGAGCGGGAGTGGGAGGGGGTGCCTCTTTCAGGGCCTGTGCCAGCGCCCGGAGGTTCTCCCCGTCGGCACCGCCGCGCCGCCCGGCCAGGTCCTCCAGCGTCGCCACCGGGTCCCCTTTCCAGAGACCAATGCCCAGCCGGGTCTGGGCCTGCTGGAGGTCCCGGTTCTGGGCATACTCCCGCGCCACCCATACCAGGTAATCATCCCGGAAGTCCTGGCGGAGCATCGCGGGGGTGGCATTATAGTAGGACGTAGGCCAGACGACCCAGGCGAAGAGAAGGCCCACCACCAGGCCGAGGACGGCACCGACGGCGAACGCCAGGGTCGTTTTGCGGGTGTTATAAAGGTTCAGCAGTTTATTGAGCATGACTCCCCCTTGCTGAGAACCGGTCATTTCGCGGCAGAGCGATAGAGATGACGGTAGCGGGAACGCTTTTCATACATAAGAATACCACACAATTCACCGAAAGACAAGTGGGCATGCCCTCAGATAGCGTTCCCCCCGCACACGGGACAGCCTGGCTGAGGGGTGAAAGCCACCTCGTCAAACGTCCCTCTCCAGCCATCCCATACCAGCAGTCGGCCGACCAGCGGGTGGCCGATATTCAGGAGAACCTTGACCGCCTCCACCGCCTCCAGCGCGCCGAAGGTCCCTGCGACGGCGCCCATAATGCCGACCTCCCGGGCAGTGGGGACTTTATCTAATCGGACAGAAGGGGGAAACAGACACCGGTAACAGGGCCCCGCGCCAGGCATCACAACGGACATTTGCCCCTCCCACGCCAGCACAGATGCCCAGACCAGAGGCGTGCCGGTCTCCACACAGGCCGCGTTGACCAGGAACTTGGTCTCAAAGTTATCGGAGCACTCCACTACCAGATCATAGGCCGCCGCCAATTCGGTCGCGCGCCGGGGGGTGAGAGATTCGGGGTACAGATGCAGGTTGACGGCCGGGTTCAAGGCCGTCAACCGCCGCGCGGCCGACTCCGTTTTGAGACGGCCGATTTCGGCGGTGGTGTGGAGGATTTGCCGGTTGAGATTGGAAAGGGAGACCGTGTCGTGATCCACAATACCCAGGGTACCGACACCGGCGGCGGTCAGGTAGAAGGCGGCGGCAGAGCCCAGGCCGCCCGCTCCCACGACCAGCACCCGTGCGGCCCTCAGTCGCTCTTGGCCGACCTCTCCGACTCCTTCCAGAACCAGTTGCCGCGCGAACCGTTCCCGTTCTTCTTCGCTCAGCATCCCCTGTTGCCCCCTCTCCATCTGATGCTATAATGACATCGGAGGGCCAATGACAGCGCGAGGTGGCAATGCATTTCGTCCCAGCCGGGCGCCGGCGACGGCCCGGGTGCTCAACAATCTGCCCGGTCGGTATCCGGTGGAGGACTGGCACGTCTGCTACTGGAGCGTCTCTGAGGACGGCTCCCTGAAGGAGCACGCGGTCATCCTCCAGTTGCCGGTAGGCTACGCCGCCGTCTGCGAACCGGTGCGGGTGGGCCAGGACGGATGTGTGCTCCGGGTCCGACGGTGGGGAGTGGCGTGCCGCATCTCCCTGCTGGAGGCCATCGGTTTTGACCCCCTGAGCATTGCCGGCCCCGATGCCTCCGACGAAGCCGTCGCCGCCATTTGCTTTGCCGCCACCCAGTTTGACCTCCCCGGTGACTTTGTCATCGCCGACCCCGATTACCCCCTTCTGCTCTTTGACCCCACCGGCATCCTGAAAGGCTCATCGGTCAACGGCATCAGCCTCCTGGGGGCACTGGCCTATTTCGTCTCCGGGGGACGGGTAGCGGCGGATTTTCAGCGGTTGCGTCGGGAAGCCCCCACCCTCTATCGGCAAGCCATGGCCGAGCTGCAATCGGTTCTTTCAAGAAGGGTGGATACTGGCAATATGCCCCATGGTTAGAATTTTACTCCACTTTTCCAACCGAGAGAATTGGGGCCGGAATAACCTCTTTCCCTTGCAAGGAGGATAACAATGTGCGACACACTGGTTGCGACAGGTAGCGCTACCGCCGACGGAACGGTGATTCTGGCGAAAAACAGCGACCGGGAGCCGAACGAGGCCCACGTATTGGTCCATATTCCTCGCACCCGTCACGAACCCGGAACTACGGTGAAATGCACCTACATAGAGGTGCCTCAGGCGCCGGAAACGTACGAAGTCCTGCTTTGCAAGCCCTTCTGGATTTGGGGCTGCGAGATGGGCGTCAACGAATACGGGGTGGCCATTGGCAACGAGGCCGTCTTCACCCGGGAACCCTATAACAAGGCCCCCGGGCTGATCGGGATGGACTACATTCGCCTGGCGCTGGAGCGGGCCGATACCGCCCGCCGGGCACTGGAAATCATCGTCCAGTTACTGGAAACCTACGGTCAGGGCGGAAACTGCGGCTTCCGCCACAAGACCTATTATCACAACTCTTACATCATCGCCGACCCACAGGAAGCCTGGGTATTGGAGACGGTCGGAAAGCAATGGGCGGCGGAGCGGGTGCGGGATGTACGAACCATCTCCAATGGCCTGACCATCGGTTCCGAATGGGATGAGGCCTCTCCCGGCCTGGTGGAGTACGCGGTGGAGAAGGGGTGGTGCAAATCGCGGGACGACTTCCATTTCGCCCGATGCTACTCCGATTTCCTCTACACCCGACTGGACGGCTGTCGGCCCCGTCAGCGCCGTTCTACCGCCATCCTGGAAGCCGAGAAGGGCCACATTACCGTGAAGACATTGATGGCCGCGCTCCGGGACCATGGACCGGAAGCATCCGCTGACCCTCTCTGGAATCCCGGTCGGGGCTGGATCATGGATACCCTCTGTGTCCATGCCGGGCTGGGGCCAACCCGCCCCAGCCAGTCTGTCGGCGCAATGGTCGCCCACCTCATCCCCGGCATGCCCGTCGTTTGGGTGACGGGCACCTCTGGCATCTGCACGAGTATCTTCAAGCCGGTGTTCCTGGGGGGCGCGGGTCTTCCCTCTATTCCGGGCCTGAATGTGGAGCCAACGGGTACCTATGACCCCCGCACTCTGTGGTGGAGCCATGAACGTCTCCACCGCCAGGTGATTCGCGATTACGCCACCCGTATGCCGCTCTACCGGGAAGAACGAGACGCCCTGGAGGCATCCTTTTTGCGTGACGCGGCGGAGGTAGTCGCCCGATACCGGGAAACGAGCCCTGCAGAACGGGCGGAGCCCCTGCGGGCCTTCAGCGCCTCCTGTTTTGAGCGGGCAGCGGCAGCCACAGAGCGCTGGGTGAAGATCGTCGCGGACACCCCGGTGCGGCATCGTCCGCCGCTGCCCTTCTCTCTGGCCTGGAACCGGTTCAACCGGGAAGCGGGTTTCCCCGGGTAACGCAGGCCGCCAGGCCTGTAAATGCAGGCGAACAGCCTGCGCCACCGTAACGCAGGCTAACAGCCTGCGCTACTGGAGTGCAGGCCGCCAGGCCTGTAAATGCAGGCTAACAGCCTGCGCTACTGTACCGCAGGCCGCCAGGCCTGTATCCGCAGGCGAACAGCCTGCGCCACAGTTATGGCCACTTCTCCATACCCCTCTCAGTGCCTCGTTGTTCGTAGTGAGGCACGAAGCGAAGCGCAGTGCCGTTTTTACTTCTCCATCCCTTTCAACGCCTCATACGCAGGACGGACGACCGTCAGGGGCCAGCCCGGCTCTGTGATGGCCCACCAGTACTGCTCCTCATCGGGGGTCCAGTCGTGGTCGGCAATCGCCAGGACGAACATCGGACCGACCCACGGCCGCCAGTGCTCCCGCGCGTACCGGAACGCCCGCACCAGATAGTCTGCCTTCTGCTCCTCGGTGACGGCAAACCACGAGTATTCGGGGTGGACCGGGTCGGAGGTCCACCCCATTTCGGTGATGGCGACCTGTTTCTCCCCGTCGCCATAGCGGACCATGATGTCCCGGACGTCCTCGGTGTGGCGGAAGCAGAAGAAACGCTGGCCCCCGTAGGCAGGGTTGGCGGCGGCCTCTTCCGGCGAGACCTCCGGCGGCGCGGCGAATCCGGCCGCGTGGATGCCCAGAAGGTCAAAATACGGCGCCGCGCCGGCCTCATACATCCCGATGAAGTAGTCCACATCGGGCATCGCAATGGGCAACCCGGTGCCTGTCGGCGCCATTCCGGCGGAGACCACCAGCGCGTCCGGGTCGGCCTCTTTGATGGCGATGTAGCAGGCCCGCAGCAGGCGGACGTACCCCTCCGGATTCGGCGCCCGGGCCTCCCACTCCCGGGCCAGGTTGGGCTCGTTCCAGACCTGGTAAGCGCGGACCTGTCCCCGGTAGCGGGCCGCGACGGCGCCACAGAAATCGGCGAAATCCTCCACCGGCACCGGCAGCGCCGGGTCGTCGGGCAGGGAGACCCAGCCGGGGCGGGGCAGGCCGTGAAGCCGGAACAGCAGGTTCAGGCCCCGCTCCCGGACCTGCCGGACGATGCGGTCACTGTAGCGCCAGTCAAAGCCCCCCTTGTAGAGTTCCACGTCTATCCAGTGCAGGTTCTGTCGGACCCAGGTGAACCCGGCGTCCCGGATGAGGTTGAGGTCCCGGTCGGCCACCTCCTCCCGCCACCAGAGGAAGGCGACCATGCCGTATTCGGGGGACTCCAGCCGGACGCGCGGCCAGGAGGTTGGGGTAGGGAGAGGGGATAGAGTGGGAGTGGGCGTCACGGGATCCGGGGGAGACGGCCTCCCCCAAAGGAGCCATCCAGCGACGCCCAGCGCTATGAAGAGAACCAGGAACAGCCAGAGGGGACGTCGGTCAGGAGGCATATACTTCCCGCTGCAGGAGGTTGGCCAGTCTCTCCGCCACGCCGATCACGCCGTCCGCATCCGCTTCGGTCAGCGTTGCGTGGGGATCATGACGGGCCCGATTGCGCCAATCCAGCGCCTGCCGGAACGCCCTCCCCACTCCGGCCTCCACCACCGGCTCGTCCACAATGAAAGTCCGGCTGAATTGCTGAACGACACCACTACGGGTCTTCGGCCATTCCCCTTCCCGGAGAAGGAGCAGGCCCTTAACGCTCAGTTCGGCAGCATTATACGCCATATCAATGACGCCCCGAACGTGCTCCCGCCTCCCCCTCAGCGCGCGGGCCATCTCCAGGTATCCCTGAGCCAGGGTGAGCAGGTCCTGCGCTTCCCGACGGCGCATCGTCTGTTCGTCCACGCGGTACACCTCCTTGCCCGTCTCCCGAACTTTCCGAAGAAAGTAATGGGGGTGACGATACTCGTCCGGGCAATAGACTATCGGGGAGTAACTACCTGGACTTTGGACTAATTCCCGGAATTGAGGGGTTGGACTTACGGAATTTGGCAATCTGTGGTATATAGAAAGGCGTGAGCATAGAAATCCTTGCTCAATTCCGATCGCAACTCTATGATTTGCTGTACATTTACAAATGGGCCGACTGCGGGATGGACCTGATAGACGCCCTCTCCTGTGCCCAGGGGGAGCGGTCGGTGGTGGAACTGAGCCTCCAGCCCGCCTTTCGCAACCGGCATTACAGCGGGCTCTACAAGGCCATTCGCTATTTCCCCCTGACCGAACGCAAAACGATGCCCCTCTTGGCTGATTATCTTCCGCTCCCCCAGCGGCGACCTTTCCGGCTTCTGGGGGTGGATACCCTTCCGCATCTCCGCCCCTTCGCTTCCTGCCTGGAAGACCGGGGCTTCATCTACTCCCCCAATCCCACCCCCGGCCAGAAGCCAGTGGCTATCGGCCACGTCGATTCCCTTCTCACCTTCCTGCCGGAGCGGGAAGGGGAGAGGGAACCGGCGTGGGCGGTCCCGCTGGATGCCCGACGGGTGGCGACTGACCAGAATGCCGCCCAGGTCGCCCAGGAGCAGGTGTCCCAATGGCTCCAGGCCCAGGCCCGATCGGCCCATCCCGTTCCGGCCGACCAGACTCTGATAGTGGCGGATAGCCGTTACAGCACGCCCCTCTTCATCTACCCTCTGGTCGTAGAAAAGAGGACCAACTTGCTGGTTCGGCTGCGCAGCCACCGGGTCGTCTACGGCCCCCCGAAGGGGGAATCCTCCCGCTGACAAGTGTAGGTTTTTCGGGGAGCGGGGGATGCC
>CALDFY010000260.1 GCA_937942115.1 uncultured Anaerolineae bacterium
AACTTTCTCCCCTGGTTTAAGTTGCTTTTCCAGCGAAAACTTATATCTTTCGACCTGTTTCATCTCCTTTTCCGTTATTTCGGGCAAACACTTGAAATCCGCAACAATAGCAATCCGAGAGTCCTTATCTGCTACCCAAACAACCAAATCTATTTTGTCCCAAGCATCTCTCACTATTATCCCCCTATAGGTCAAGGGTATCACTCTTTGTGTTTCAAAAACAATGCCAGCTTGACGTAACGCAATTTCCATAGCCTTTTCATATGTGGCTTCCTCATAACCTTCTCCAATCTCACTATAAACATCTGCTGCACAATCTAACACTTTTTGAATAGCCTCCTCTACGTTCATTGTAATCCTCCTGTATCATAGATTTCGAGGGGGGTTGATACCCTTACAGAGCCTTGACTCTTCGGGCCGCCTAACATAGGATTAGGTTGACAGTCCCAGCATAACGGCTTATGTCTGGCAACTGTCCACCGAAACAGCAAGAATTTGACATTTGCCGCAAACGCGCCAAAGTTATGACATCATCCATCTAAACAGCAAAATTCTGGCTGGTGTACGGGGGCTGAGACAAAGGCAATAGTATCTCTCGCGGCTGTTTCGCCCGATCTTCCGAAGAGAAGGAGAGGAATAAGGGAGCACCAGCCATAAGGCCTCCCAAAGACAGGATAAGTGGAGGTAGCCGGATTAAAACAAAAAAGGAGACCTACTACCGGGATGTTCCCGGCACCTATAGGTCTCCTTTGCAACCACGGCGGGCGTGGGAATTGCTCCCCACACCGTATCGCCCACCCGTCCCGGAGGGAGCACAGTGGGTCGGAGAACCGGATGTGGAGTTTTCCAGGTGCGCCGGATGGGACACCTGCTTGAGGTGTAACTATTATACATCCAAATCGGGATTTGTCAAGGGGGTCGCGCCATCTATCGCCGGGGCACCAGGCGGGCCATCAGCGTCCGGTAGAAGTAGTCCCGCTCCCGCACCCGGGCAAAGCGGGCCACGCGCGGACTGGCCTCTACCTCCACCGCCTCCCCCGGCGCCAGTTCCGCCACCACTTCCCCGTCCACAATCAGGGAAGCCGGGGAGTGGCCCCGGACGACCACCCGTACCCGAACCCCCTCCGCCAGCACCACCGCCCGGTCCAGGCTGAGATGGGGGGCAACAGGCACCAGAAGGATGTTCCGCTGCTGCGGGGGCATAATCGGCCCGCCCGCTGCCAGCGCGTAGGCCGTGCTCCCGGTGGGCGTGGCGACAATCAGCGCATCCGCCACGTAGGTGGTGAGCAGGTCGCCGTCCACCCGGGCCTCCAGGTGGACCACCCGCCCCAGCGCGCCCGGCCCCACCACCACGTCGTTCAGGGCATCCCGCGCGGGCAGGTCTCCGACCCCGACGGTCGCCTGGAGCATCATCCGCTCCTCCACCCAGTACTCCCCCCGCCAGACGCGCCCCAGTACCTCCTCCCATCCGTCCGGCTCCGCCTCGGTGAGGAAGCCCATCCGTCCCAGGTTGACCCCCAGGATCAGCGTGGGATGCCCGGCGGTGTGACGCGCGGCCCGCAGGATGGAGCCATCCCCCCCCAGCGTGACCAGCAGGTCGGTGTCCGATAAGTCTGGGAGGACGGCGTCTTCATCCAGGGAATCGGTCTCCCAGACCCGGACTCCCCGTTCCCGCAGCCAGTGGGCGATTTCCCGGGCCAGTGGGGGGGCCGCCGGAAGGCGCGGGTGGATGAAAATGCCAACGGTGCTCAGGCGCCGACCCGTTGCCGCAGCCACGGGACCAGTTCCTCCATGGGGATTTCCGCCTGCTCGCTGGCGGCCATATCCCGCACCGCCGCCGCCCCCCGGGCCAGTTCGTCCTCGCCCAGGATGACGACGTAGCGGGCGCCCCGCTTATCCGCCTCCCGCATCTGGCTCTTCAGCCCCCGGTCGCCGAAGGCGGTCCACACGGCCACGCCGGCCCGGCGGAGTTCGTCCGCCAGGCGGACCGCCTCCCGACGGGCCCGGTCTCCCAGATGGGCCAGGAAGACGGCGGGAGCGGGCAGGGGCGGGACCTCCAGTTCCTGGGCCTTCATCACCATGATGATGCGTTCTATCCCGGCGGCCACACCCACGCCGGGGGTCGGGGGGCCGCCCAGCGCCTCGGCCAGGCCGTCGTAGCGGCCCCCGCCGCAGACCGCCGCCTGCGCGCCGATGCCCGCCGCCCAGACTTCAAAGACCGTCTTGGTGTAGTAATCCAGGCCCCGCACCAGCCGGTGGTTCAGCGTGTACGGCCGCCCCAGCAGGTCCAGGTACCCCCGCAGTCGGGCAAAGTGGTCGGCGCACTCGTCGCAGAGGTGGTCGGTGATGGGCGGCGCCGCCGCGATGACCGGCTGGCACACGTCCGCCTTACAGTCCAGCACCCGCAGGGGATTGCGCGCCAGCCTCCGGCGACAGTCCTCGCAGATTTCGCCGATGTGCTTCTCGTAATATTCTTTCAGGACCTGGACGTATCCGGGGCGGCATCGGGGACAGCCGGTGGAGTTGAGTTGAAAGGAGAGGTCGCGAAAGCCCAAGCCAGCGTAGAGGTCCCAGATGAGGAGCATCACCTCCAGGTCGGCAAGAGGGTCCATCTCGCCGAGAATCTCCATGTTGAACTGGTGGAACTGACGGAAGCGCCCGGCCTGGGGGCGGTCGTACCGGAAGACGGGGCCGACGGAGTAGAGTTTGACCGGCTGGGGACGCACGTGCATCCCGTTCTCAATGTAGGCGCGGACGACGCCGGCGGTGAACTCCGGCCGGAGGGTCAGCGACTCCCCGCCCTTGTCGGTGAAGGTGTACATTTCCTTCTCCACCACGTCGGTGGTGGCGCCGATGCCCCGGGCGAAGAGTTCGGTGGCCTCAAAGATGGGGACGTCTATGCGCTCAAAGCCGGCCCGCCGGGCCAGCCGCACCGCGAATTCGGTGACGTACTCCCAGTACGGTTGTTCCTCCGGCAGGATGTCGTGGGTTCCGGTGGGGCGCTGAAATCGCGGCATCATCTCCTCCTGACTGTTGACCACAGACCATTGACCACAGACCACTGACCATTGACCCCTGTCGTCCGTAGTCCGTCGTCCGTGGTCTATCATCTGCGGTCTGCGGTCTGTCGTCCGTCGTCCAGAATTATACCCCGTTTCCGGAAATTGGCGAAAAGTGGGGTCTGAGGTTCGGACGCTATCTGAGCATCAGGCCGGCGGGGATTCCTCACTCCTCCTCCGGCCCTTCGGGCCACCCCCTCCCTGAAGTTTGGCCTTTTCAGGGTGGGCTGTTAGAAAATCGCCAAAAATGGCCTTCTGCCCGGCCAAAAGAACAAAAAGAAAATATTTTTCACTGCGGCGGCGAAGCCGCCGCAGTGAAAAACAATCTTTCTTTTATACTTTGGAAGCAGCCGGAGGCCCATGCAGGAAGACTTTGGGCAGAAAGGCCAAAATTGAGGGTCGGGGGTGAGGTGAAGGGCCGGGGGAGGGGTGAGGAGTGCAGGCCGACCTGGTTGCGAACGAAGGGAAGGGACCTGGCCGAAGGCCCAGGGTGGCTGACTTCCGTCGGCTTCCGGAGCGCAACCGAACCTGCGCAGCGCCAAAAGTTAACGCTTATAGGGGCCGGGGGTGAGGTGCAGGCGGCGGGGGTGGGGTGAGGAGTCGGGCCGCCAGCAGGCCAGCCAGGGCGAAAAGGGCCGCGGCGCCCAGGAAGGGCAGGCGCAGCCCGCCGATCAGGGCCAGCGCCGTGCTGAGCATCGGCCCGACAGCGTTGGCGGCGGAGACAACGGTGGACTCCACGCCGTAGACGGTGCCCTGCCTTCCGGCCGGGGCCAGGGTCGCCAGCGTCGCGCTGAGCGCGGTGATGGTGCCGCCCATCACGAACCCGGAGCCGGCCTGCAGCAGGGTCAGCGCAGAGATGTCCCGGACGAAGTACTGGGGGATGTGAAGGGCCGCCGAGCCCAGCGCGCAGAGCAGAAGCACCCGCCGCTCCCCCCAGCGGTCGCTCAGGCGGCCCAGGAGGACAGCCCCACTGGCGCCGGCCGCCGAATTGACTCCCTGGACCAGCCCGGATAGCGTCGCCGCCGCTCCGGCGGGGGCCAGCGACTGGACGACCAACGGCATCATCGGCGAGAGGGCCCGGGCGGCCAGCCGCATCGTAAACCGGACGCTGAGGACGCTGACCAGGGGCAGGGAGGAGAAGACGATACGCAGGTTGTCCCAGAGGGCTATCCCCGCCGATTTCCCGCTCCGGGGAGGGGGCGAGAAGTCCTCGTGGACCCGAAAGGCCACCATCAGCCCGCCGGTCAGCAGCAGCCCGCTGGTGGTCAGAAAGGTGGCGTGGAAGCCCCACCGGTCGGCGATGAAGCCGCCCAGCAGGGGGCCGATGGAACTGCCCAGGTAGATGGCCATCTGCAGGAGTCCCATCGCGTAGCCGACCCGCTCCCGGGGGGCGGTGCTGGCTACCAGCGTGTTCGCCGCCGCCACGGTGCCCGTCAGCATCCCCTGGAAGGCCCGCAGCAGGGCCAGTTGGGGGGCGCTCCGGGCCAGGGTCATCAGCCCGATCACCAGCGCCCCACCGAACATCGCCCGCTCCACCATCGGTTTCCGCCCGTACCGGTCTGCCAGCGAGCCCCAGATGGGCGCCATCACTGCCATCGTGACGGCGTGGGCGGAGAAAATCATCCCCGACCAGAACTTCACCGCGTCCGGCGAGGTGACCCCCAGTTCCTGGACGTAGAAGGGGAGGATGGGGAGGACGGACGAGAAGCCAACGATGGACGCGAATTCGGCGAACCAGATGACCCAGAGCGTTTGTCGCCAGGAGGATGAAGGGTTGGAGCACACGGTCCGCTGGAACATCGCAGGGGGGATTATATTCCCTTTTGGCCGATGGTCAACTTCTCCTGCGTCCATTGGTCAATTCAACCCCTATGTGGTAAAATAGAGAGCAGTCTGTAGAAATTCCCCCTATATGCCGGGGATGGTTCATTTTCTGAACGAAATCGGTGGACACTTTTGGAAGGCATTAAAAATTCCGGATGTCCGTTTTATCGCCCGCCAGGTGATGGGCCTCACCCCTCCCCCGAACTTTGTTCGGGAGAGGGGTGGGTTGGGGATTGACAGGTGTAGGTTTTTCGGGGAGCTGGGGATGCCCATTCCGGCCCTCACCCCGCCCCTTACCCCCATAAGCGTTAACTTAAGGCTGGCTTCGGCTCTCCGCTTCCCGCCGCCTCGGGCGCCGATGGGAAATCGGCCTCCCCCGGGGGCAACCGCAAGGGTTGCCCCTACGCTTTGCGCCGGGCGTCAACCTGCGTTGACGC
>CALDFY010000261.1 GCA_937942115.1 uncultured Anaerolineae bacterium
GTCAACTGTCGGGCTCAGGGTGTAGAGCCCCCCTTAAGGGGGGCTTCGGCAGATTTTGAGCCCGAACGTTTACGTTCGGGCGAGGAATCTCCCAGCGGCTGCGCCGCTACTATTCCCCTCTCCTGACCCTGCGGTCAGGAGAGGGGCTGGGGGTGAGGTGAAGGCGGCGGGGAAGGGGTGAGGGCCCGACCCTCCCCATGCTTGCGCCGGAAACAAAAAAAACGGGCCGGGATAGACTCATCCGTCTATCCCGGCCCGTTTCTTTCCCGGGTAGCACCGCATTGAATCGTGGTGAGGCGCAGGGCGGGCTTTCAGCCCGCCATATTTGGGGACAGCCAGGAAAGGCTATCCCACATCTGGGGGTTCCTGCACCCGTTAGAGCGCCGCCATGATTTCCTGCAGACCTACCTTTTCCCGACCGGTAACTACTTTTTCGCCCGCTAAAGCGGCGGGCTCAGTGACAAAGCCCTAATGGGCTATCCAGAAGCCCCCGAAGGGGGCTTGGCATCCGGGCCAGGGGCTTTTAGCCCCTGGCGCAGGTAGTTCCCCCGGCCATCTACCGGCCGGCTCACAGACACTGGAATCTCCGCCTCCGGCCCCAGCGCCCCCGGCGCGACTCGAACGCGCAGCCAACGGATCCGAAGTCCGTTGCTCTATCCAATTGAGCTACGGGGGCATACAAAAACGGCACGGCGTCGCCGTGCCTCTCGTGGGGTGGATGGTGGGACTCGAACCCACACTCTCCTGGGCCACAACCAGGTGCCCTAACCCTTAGGCCACACCCACCGCGCACTGTTATTTTACCACAAACGGCGGATTTGACAACTTGGCACAGGTGGAGATAATATACGGTGATGTCACTCCACGCCGAAATCCATTCCCACCCATCGGCCTTTGACCTGTTGGCGGACGAATGGACGACCCTCCTGCGCCGGTCGTCCACTGCCGTGCCCTTTCTCACCCCCGCCTATCAGAGAGCCTGGTGGCGCCACCTGGGCGGAGGTGACCTGTGCTTGATAGCCGTCCGGGACGGCGACGAACTGCTCGGAATCATCCCCTGGCTGATGACCCAACCCCCGGCCGTCCCGACCCTGCGGTGGATTGGCTGCGTGGAAGTCTCCGACTACCTGGACGGCGTCATCGTAGCCGGACGGGAGATGGAGGTCTGGGAAACGGCAATAGAAACGTTGACCGGCCCCTCTGCACCCCCATGGGTGCGGATAGACCTCTGTAGCATCCCGGACGCCTCCCCGACCCTGCAAATTCTCCCTGCGCTGGCCCGGCGGCGCGGTTGGTCTGTGGAGACGGAGGTCCAGGATGTCTGCCCGACGGTTTTCCTGCCGTCCACCTGGGAAGAGTACCTGGCCTCTCTGGACCGGAAGGACCGGCATGAACTGCGCCGCAAACTGCGCCGGGCCGGGGCGCTGGAGGGACTGCACTGGTACATCGTCGGGCCGGAGCACGACCTGGAGGCGGAGATAGAGGACTTCCTGACCCTGATGGCCGCCAGCACCCGCGCCAAGGCAGAATTCCTCACCTCCCCGATGCGCGCCTTCTTCCGGGAACTGATGCACATCGCCTTCGCCGAAGGCTGGCTGCAACTGGCTTTCCTGGAATGGAACGGGCGAAAACTGGCAGCATACCTCAACTTCATCTACCGGAATCGCGTCCTGGTCTACAACTCCGGTCTGGATTGGCGGACGGACCCCGGGCTGGGCGCGGGCATTGTCCTCTCCGCCTTCCTGATCCGCCACGCCATTGCGGAGGGCCGGGAGGCCTACGACTTCCTGCGCGGGCGCGAGGACTACAAATACCGCCTGGGCGGGAAAGACGTGCCGGTGCACCGGGTGGTCATCGGGAGGGAGAATGAACCGCCAAAGTGAGGTACGCTCTCTGATACGGCGGATTGTAGACCTCTTGGCCCGGTGGTACGATCCGGAGAGAGTGGTGCTCTTTGGGTCGGTGGTATCCGGCTCTATGGACGAAGAGAGCGATGTGGATTTGCTGATTATCAAGGATACCCCGCTCCCCTTTCACCGCCGAGGAGGCGAAGTACGGGCCCTTCTACGTCCTTTGCGCCTGTCTCTACCGATGGACATCATTGTGCTGACTCCCGGGGAACTGGATGCCCAGTTGCGAGGAGGAAACATTTTCTTGGAGACTATTCTCCGGGAGGGAGAGGTGTTATTTGAGCGGAGTGGAGTCGCGACATCCCAATGATTGGCTGGAGAAGGCCTGTCGGGACCTCCGTCGGGTGGATGTTCTGTTGGATGTGGACGATGCAGAAGGCGCCGGGTTCCATCTTCAGCAGGCGGTGGAGAAAGCACTGAAGGCGCTGCTGCTGAGTCAGGGTATTCTTCCTCGCAGGATCCGCGACCTTGTCGCACTTCTGAACGAAGCGGTCTCTTATATGCCGGGCCTGGAGTCGTTCCGCGAACTATGCGAAGTGGCGACCGGATTCTATATCCCTCAGCGGTATCCTTTTCTGTCTGTTTCTCCGCCGGACCGGGAAGAGTTGGAGGAATGGTTGAATCAGGCGAAAGAACTGGTCCACGCTGTCGGAGCGGCCACTGGTTTTAAACCACCCCATTCCCTCTCATCGGGAGGTCTCTGATGCATCCCCTGTACGACGAAGCCAACGACGTGGTGGAGAAACTGCGGATGGCCCGGCTGGAGGTCGCCCGACTCTCTGTCGAACTGGCCCGGGCCGAGTACGACTTGCGCCTGACCCAGGCCCGGGTGGAGCGGAAGTGGATCAAAAAGGCGGGCGGTGAGAAGGCGCTGGCTCCCACCGTGGAAGACCGGGCCCGTATCCTTCTGGTGGCCCTGGACGCCGACGAGGAGTATCGGGCCGCCCTGGAGCGGCGGGACGCCCTGGCGCTGCGCCTGGAGGAGGCCCGGGTGGAAGCGGACGCCCTGCGCAACCGCCTCAGCGTCATCCTCGCCGCCATGCAAGCCAAAGACTCATAGACTCTTCTGATTCTCCGATTCTCTGATTCCCTGATTCTCCGATTCTCCGATTCTCCGATTCTCTGATTCTCTGATTCTCTGATTCTCTGATTCTCTGATTCTCCGATTCTCTGATTCTCTGATTCTCTGATTCTCTGATTCTCCGATTCTCCGATTCTTCTGATTCTATGATTCTCCTCCAAGGCCACTTCTCTCCCGAAGACCGGGACCGGGATGAGTTCCCCCTCATCCCCTTTGAGGTACCGCCGGGTACGGCCCGCATCTCTATCGCCTACGAGTTCAGCCGTCCCCTGAGCGCCGACAAGGCCGGCTGGGAGGAGGGGAACATCCTGGACATCGGTCTCTTTGACCCGCGCGGGGCGGAATTTCCGGGCGGGCGCGGCTTTCGCGGCTGGAGCGGCTCCGCCCGTCGGGAGTTCACCCTTTCCGCCACCGACGCCACCCCGGGCTACCTTCCCGGCCCCATCCTTCCCGGCACCTGGCACATCCTGCTGGGCCTCTACCAGTTGGCCCCCGAAGGCTGCGACTACCGCATCACCATCCGACTGGAACCGGGAACGACGGACGACGCCCCGTTTCCCCTGCCCTGTCCCTACGACCCTGCGCCGCTCGCCCCCGGCCCCCGCTGGTTTCGCGGCGACCTGCACGCCCACAGCCACCACTCCGACGGCTCCGCGCCGCTGGAGGACCTCATCGCCGCCGCGCGGGCCCAGGGGCTGGACTTCCTGGCCGTCACCGAACACAACACCGTCAGCCACCTGCCGGGTCTGCGCGGATGTTCTCCTGTCGGGGCAGGCCTTGCGCCGGCCCTTGGCCCTCCCCCCGCTGCCTTTGGGGGAGGGGAGGGCCCGAAGGGCCGGGGTGAGGAAGGGCGGCCCCTGCTGATTCCGGGTGTGGAAATCTCCACCTACCACGGACACGCCAACCTCTGGCCTGTGACGGACTGGGCCGACTTCCGCTGCTGGCGGGACGACCAGATGCGCCGAGTCCGAGAGTGGGCGCGGGCGCACGGCGCCCTCTTCTCCGTCAACCACCCCAAAGACGACGGCCCGCCCTGGACCTTCGGCGATTTCTTCCAGCCGGACTGTATGGAGGTCTGGGGCGCGCCCTGGTTTCTCTCCAACTACCAGGCGCTGGCGGTCTGGGATTCCCTCCTGCGGGCGGGCCACCGCATTACTGCCGTCGGTGGGTCCGATAAGCACCAGGGCCCCTTTACCGGCGAACTGGGCTGGTACGAACTGGGCACCCCCACCACCTGGGTCTGGGCCGAAGAACTCTCCATCCCGGCCATCGTGGCGGGCCTGCGGGCCGGGCACGTCTTCGTCTCCGAAGGGCCGACGGGCCCGCTGGTGGAAATGACCGCTGAATCCGCCGGGCATCGGGCGGTGATGGGCGACGAACTCGCTCTGCCGCCGGGCGCACCGCTCCGACTGACCTGTCGGATCCAGGGCGCGGCCGGGTGTCTCCTGCGGCTGGTCTCCGCCCGGCGGGTCCTCCAGGCCGAAATCTCCGCCGACGACTTCACCCACACCTGGGAGATTCTCCCCGAGGACGACCGCTACTTCCGTCCCGAGGTGATAGACCCACCGGAGGCCCCGCCGGAGGAGGAACCCGCCGCACTGATAATGCGCGCCATGGGCAACCCGGTGTACCTGAAATGACCAATAACCAATGTTCCAATCTACCAGCAATCCATGCTCGTCGGTCTCTGCCGCATTCAACTCCATCTACCGGGTAACGGCTCCCTGAAGGAGAAGCGCGGCCGTCTGAGGCCCCTGCTGAACGGACTGCGCAAAGAGTTCAACCTGGCGGCCGCCGAGGTGGACGACAACGACCTCTGGCAATCCGCCGTCATCGCCATCGTCACCGTCGCCAACGACGCCGGATACATCCACACCCTCCTGGAGCGGGCCGTCCACTGGATACAAATCCACCGTCCCGACCTCCAGGTGGTGGATTGGGAGATAGAACTAATGTAACGCCCTACGGCCATTCGGTGCATTATGAATTGGGAGGAAAACATCCCTCATAGCGACGTTCTGAGAAGCGTCAACGGAGGTTGACGCCTGGCGCGGGAGCGCCCAGGGGAGGCCGATTTCCCATCGGTGCCCAGGGCGGCAAAGAAACACAAAGGCACAGAGAAACACCCTGGCAACTTTTTGTCGGAACAAAACGGCCTTGCCGAAGTTCTGAGAAGCGTCAACGGAGGTTGACGCCTGGCGCGGGAGCGCCCAGGGGAGGCCGATTTCCAATCGGCGCCCAGGGCGGCAAGAGGGAGCAACCAAACCCGGCCCGAAACTGATGCGCAGGGGTAACCCTTGCGGTTGCCCCCCGTGCGGTCGCCCCCGGAAAGGCCGATTTCCCATTGGCGCCATCCGGGGCCGAAGTGCCGCTGTAGGCGCCCTGCGACCTGCGGCCCTGCGCCCTTGCGGCCCTGCGACCTGCGACCCTGCGCCCTGCGACCTTGTGCTCTTGCGACCTGTGACCTGCCATGATCCCATACAAACTTCGCCTAACCAACTTCATGCCCTACCGCCAGGCCGAACTGGACTTCTCCGGCATCCACGTCGCCTGCCTGAGCGGGGAGAACGGCGCCGGCAAGTCGGCGCTGCTGGATGCCATTACCTGGGCCCTCTGGGGCCGGGCCCGCGCCCGCCGCGATGACGACCTCATTCGCCAGGGCGCCGACGAAATGGAGGTGGATTTCACCTTCCGCCTGGGCGACCACCTTTACCGGGTCATCCGCCGACGGCGCGGCGGCAAACGCGGCTCCTCCCTGCTGGAATTCCAGGTTCAGGATGACGGCCGCTGGCGCTCCCTGGCCGAAAGTTCCATCCGTGCGACCGAGGAGAAGATTATCCGCATCCTCCACCTGGACTACGACACCTTCGTCAACTCCGCCTTTCTCCGCCAGGGCCGCGCCGACGAGTTCACCATCAAGACCCCCGCCGAGCGCAAGCGGGTCCTCAGCGACATCCTGGGGCTGGACGTCTGGCAGGAGTACGAGGAACGGGCCAAGGCCCGCCTGGCGAATATTCAGGCTGAGTCCCGTCTGAACGACCTGCGCCTGGCGGAGATAGACGAGGAACTGGCCCGCCGTCCGGAGTACGAGGCCCAGGTAGAAGCGGCCCGGGAGGAAGCAGAGAGGCGGAGCGCCGAACTCCGCCGCCTGCGCGCGGCCTGGCAGGAAATGGAACGGATGCGCGCCGACTACCGCCGCGTCCAGGAAGGGCGGCAGGAGTTGACCGCGCGCCTGGACCAGGCGCAGCGGGAACTGGACGCCCTGGAACGGGAGCGGCGGGAACGGGAAGCCCGTCGGGACGAGTACCGGGCCCTTCTGGACCGGGCAGAGGGGATAGAGCGCGGGTTTGCCGCCTACCAGGACGCGCTGGAGCGGGAGCGGCAGTACGGCGAAAAACTCTCTGCTCTCACGGAACTCCGGGAGCGGCGGGGCGCGCTGGAGGACGAAATCCGCCAGGCCCGCCATGAACTGGAAATCCGTCTGGAGCGGGCCGCTCAGCAAATTCGGATGCTCCGATCTCGCCAGGTGACCCCCGACGACCTGCGCCGTCAGGACGACCTGCGGGTCCGCATCGCCGCCCTGAACGAACTCCGTCAACAAAACGAGGCCGCGAAGCAGGACCTGGCCCGCCTGGCCCTGGAGATGACCGAACTGCGGGCCGTCAACCAGTCCCTGAAGGGAGAAATGGAGGTCCTGAAAGAACGGATCGCCATGCTGGAGGAGGCGGAGGCCCTCTGCCCCCTCTGTCGTCGTCCGCTGGCCGAGCCGGACCGCCTGCGGCTGCTGGAGGAGATGCGGCGAGAGGGACGGGAGAAGGGGGATACCTATCGGGCCAACGCGGCCCGGATGAAGGAAATGGAGGCCGACGCCAGGCGGCTGGAACGGGAAATCGGGGACGCCGAGGCCCGGCTGGAGGCCCTCCCCCGCCTGGAACAAGAAGCGGCGGCCCTGGCGGAGCGCATCCGCGCTGGCCAGGAGGCGGAGCGGGAGTTGGCGTCGGCGCAGGCCGAACACGACCGTCTGGCGGCCCGGCTTCAGGCGGAGGACTACGCGCCCGAAGCGCGCGCGGCGCTGAAGGAGATACAGGCCCAGGAAGCCGCCCTGGGCTACGACGCGGCGGCCCATGAGGAGGCCCGCCGGGCCGTCCGGGAACTTCAGGTCTACGCGGCCGAGCGGGAGCGTCTGCTGGAGGCCCGCACGGGCCTGGAGCGGGAGGAGCGGGAATTGCTCCGGCTGGCCGAGGCCCGGCGCCGTCAACAGGAGCAGATAGACGCCGACCGGGCCCGCCTGGCCGAACTGGAGGAAACGGCGCGCGCGCTGGAGGGGCGGCTGAAAGAGGCCCCGGCACTGGAGGCCGAACTGCGGCGGGTGGAGGAGGCGGAGGCGCTGGCCCGTCAGCGCCTGGGCGCGGCCCAGCAGCGGCTGGCCGCCTGCGACGAACTGGCCCGCCAGAAAGAAAGCCGCCTCCGGCGACAGGCCGAACTGGCCCATCGGGAGTCCCTCTACGCCGAACTCCGGTCCGCCTTCGGCATCCAAGGCGTCCCGGCGATGATCATAGAGGCCGTCGTGCCGGAGATAGAGGACGAGGCCAACAGCCTGCTGGCCCGGATGACCGGCGGGCGGATGCATGTCCGTCTGGAGACCCAGAAAGAAATCCTCTCCGGCGAGACCCGCGAGACCCTGGACATCCGCATCGCGGACGAACTGGGTGAGCGACCCTACGAGAACTACTCCGGCGGCGAGCAGTTCCGGGTCAACTTTGCCCTGCGGGTGGCCCTTTCCCGTCTGCTGGCCCGGCGGGCCGGCGCCCAACTCCAGACCCTTTTCATAGATGAGGGCTTCGGCTCCCAGGACGCCCAGGGCCGGGAGCGGCTGGTGGAGGCCATCCACGCCATCCAGGACGAATTCGCCTGCATCCTGGTCATCACCCACCTGGAGGAACTGCGGGACGCCTTCCCGGCCCGCATTGAGGTGACCAAAGGGGAGAACGGTTCGGTGGTGCGGGTGGTCTGAAAACCGCGAGAACAGT
The DNA here is from genome assembly GCA_937942115.1 of uncultured Anaerolineae bacterium. Lineage (GTDB taxonomy): Bacteria > Chloroflexota > Anaerolineae > B4-G1 > DUEL01 > SpSt-77. The sequence goes on from CALDFY010000261.1 coordinate 8,022, forward strand.
GGGAGGGAAAAAATGGCTATAGAGTAACTACCTACCCTGATGGCTGGGATACCCATTTCTGCCCGCTGCTGAAGCGGCAGGCTCAGATACCAAAGTCCTGACGGGCTATCCGGAAGCCCCTGAAAAGGGGCTTCGCATCGGAGCCAGGGGCTTTTCGCCCAATGGTGCGAACATTTGCCCCCACCCCCCTTTATCCCCCCTCCCCCATCGCTGCGCTTGGGGGAGGGGGGAAGGGGAGGGGTGAGGCAAGCGCGCCGAAAAAGTTAGTGCCATTGGGCTTTTAGCCCCTGGCGTAGGTAGTTACTCCATCCTCAATAAAAGCGCGGACAGAGACACCGATAGGGCCAATCTGGGCTCTCAAGGCATCCAGGGCCCTTGCGGCTTCCTGAGGGCTCATTTCCTCCAGAAAGTCCTCATGGGCCAGCCGGTCGCGAATGGCCTGGAGCACATACGCACTGACAGAGACACCGTGCCGCGCGGCGGCAAGTTTGACCTTTTCCCGAAAGGAGGGATCATCCAGATAAACGCTCAGTTTGATAACTCCCATTCGGCTATCCTCCTACATCAAAGACAGACGACGTTCGGGATTTTTATCCGACCTTCCACCACACCAGCCGGTTCTCCTCCACTCCGGCCCTCACCTCCCCGGCGCGCTCCAGCGAGGAGAGGGCGGCCAGGACGGTGGCGCGGGCCAGGAAGAAGGCGGTGGCGGTGGTCAGGCGCAGGCCGTAGGAGTCGGCAACATACCGGACCAGCGCGTCGGTGTCGGCGGGTTCG
>CALDFY010000262.1 GCA_937942115.1 uncultured Anaerolineae bacterium
CCCTTCTCAGGAGGTCGGCGAAGGCCGACCTTGTTGCGAACGAAGTGAAGGGACCCGGCCGAAGGCCCAAAGAGGCTGGCTTCAGTCAGCGCCCGAGGCGGCGACCCAACTGGCGCAGCCCCTTAAGTTAACGCATATGCCTTCCCCCCCCCCAAGCGCCGCGATGGGGGAGGGGGGATAAAGGGGGGTGGGGGCAAATGTTCGCCCCATTGGGCCTAAAAGCCCCTGGCTCCGATGCGAAGCCCCTTTCAGGGGCTTCCGGATACCCTGTCAGGGCTTTGGTATCTGAGCCTGCCGCTTCAGCGGTGGGCGGAAGTGGGCATCCCAGCCATCGGGGTAGGTAGTTACAGGATACTCCATTTGCCAATTCCCCCGTTTCATGGTATACTTTCCGCCACAATTGATGAACCACGGTGAGGTGCCCGCGCCGAAAGGCAGGGCTTAATAGGGGAAGTCCGGTGGTCTGTCCGAGCGCTCCCTCGGGCAGAGAGGCCGGCGCTGTCCCGCAACTGTCATCCCGTCCCCCGGATGCCCAGAAAGGCCGGAGCCAGGGGGCCGCATCCGGGCCGGGAGAGCCAGGTCGCCTGCCTCACCGTCGTTCCAGGAACCTGCGAGGACAGGGGAATGGAACTGCGGTTCGGAGAATTGAACCCGGTCCCATACCCCCTTGTCGTCCGACAAGGGGGTTCTCGTTCCCCCTCAGTGCCTCGGAGGGGGATTTTTTTGTTTCCCCTCGCCGGTTCCTCGCTCCGTTCATCCTCAACATCCCATCCCAAAGGAGGTCTCTGATGAAAGGTGTCCGTCATCTTATCACCCTGGGGCTGACCCTGGCCCTGCTGCTGGGGCTGGCCGCCTGCCGCCCCACGCCGACGCCGGCGCCGCCCACGCCCACATCTCCACCGCCCACCGCCACGCCGACACCGGTGCCGCCTACGCCGACGCCCACCCCCTCCCTCTACCCGATGACCGTCACCGATATGGCCGGGCGGGAGGTGAACATCCCCGCCGAGCCGCAGCGCATCGTCTCCCTGGCCCCCTCCATCACGGAAATCCTCTTCGCGCTGAACCTGGGAGACCGGGTGGCAGGCGTCACCGAGTTCTGCAACTACCCGCCCGAGGCGACGGAAAAGCCCAAAGTCGGTGGCTTCTCCGACGTCAGCATGGAGAAACTGCTGGAGGTCCAGCCCGACCTGGTGCTGGTCGCCAGCATCCATATGGCCCAGGTGTTGCCGGAACTGGAGAAACTGGGGCTTCCGGTACTGGTCATTGATGCCCACGACTTTCCGGGGGTTCTGGAGAGTATCCGGCTGATCGGGAAGGCCACGGGCGCGGAGGAGGCCGCAGGGGACCTGACGGCCCAGATGCAGGAGCGGGCGGACCGGGTTGCCCAGGCGGTGAAGGACCGTCCCCGGCCCCGGGTTTACTGGGAACTGGACCCCACTTTCTGGACGGCCGGTCCGGGTTCTTTCGTCCAGGACCTGATTGAGCGGGCCGGTGGGGAGAACATCGCAGCCAGCGCAGAAGCGGCCTGGGTGCAGTTATCCGCCGAGGCCATTATCGCTGCCGATCCGGAGGTCATCTTCCTGGCCGACCATCCCTGGGGCGAATCGGCGGAGACGGTGAAGGCCCGCCCCGGCTGGGAGAAGATTTCCGCCGTGGTCAACGGGCGCATTGTGGAACTGACCCAGGAGCAGACCGACATCGTCAGTCGGCCCGGCCCCCGGGTGGTGGACGCCCTGGAACTGATCGCGCGGGCGCTTCATCCCGATGCGTTCCAGCCATAACCGCGAACGTTCATCCGGCGACCATCACCTTGAAGGTGACGGTCACCTTAACCCGTTCCGCCGGAGGCGCTGGCCCTTTCTGGCCCTGGCCTCCGGGCTCCTGCTGGTCACGGCCACATGGGGCGTCGCCTGGGGGGCCGTCTCCATCCCGCCCGGCGCCGTCCTCCGCATCATCGGGCACCACCTGGGGGCAACGTTCGGGCCGACCGATTGGCCTCCGGCCTGGGAGACCATTCTCCTGCAAATCCGCGTCCCCCGGGTGGTGCTGGCGGGCCTGGTAGGAATGACCCTGGCGGTTGCCGGGGCCGTCTACCAGGCCCTTTTCCGCAATCCCCTGGCGGAGCCGTATCTCATCGGCGTCTCCTCCGGCGCGTCCTTCGGGGCCACGCTGGCGATTATCTTCATCTGGCGGCTGGGCGGGAGCGGATGGAACGGCGTCTCGCTGGCGGCCTTCGTGGGCGCGCTCCTGGCGACGGCCGTCATCTACGCCCTGGCCCGCGTCGGCGGACGGACCCCCGTCACCACCCTCATCCTGGCCGGAGTGGCGGTCAACGCCCTCCTCTCGGCGGCTACCGTCTTCCTGATATTCAGCATGCAGGACGCCTTCCGGGCGATGCACGTCCTGGGATGGCTGATGGGGAGCCTCGCCCTGGCCGACTGGGAGAAGGTCCGGGTCGTTCTGCCCTATGTTCTGGGAGGACTGGCGGTCATCGCCGGACACGCCCACAGTTTAAATGTGCTCCAACTGGACGAGGAGCAGGCGCAGTCGCTGGGGGTGGCGGTAGAGCGGACAAAGGGAATGCTGATTGTCGCCGTCTCTCTCGCCACGGCCGCCGCCGTTTCGGTCAGCGGTACCGTCGGCTTCGTGGGCCTCATCATCCCCCACGTCGCCCGGCTCCTCTGGGGGCCCGACCACCGCTTCCTGCTCCCGATGAGCGGCATCCTGGGCGCGGTGGGGGTCATCCTGGCCGATAGCACCGCCCGCACCCTCTTCGCCCCCCGGGAGCTGCCCCTGGGGGTGGTGACGGCAGTGGCGGGCGCGCCGTTCTTTCTGTACTTGCTGCGGCGACAGAAGCGGGAGATTTTTTAAGGGGACGCGGATGCTCTACTTTGACCGGGGCAGATGCCGGGAGCCGTACTGCGTACTCCGTATTTCGCGCTCATTGTAACCGGTGACGGACGCATGGGGAGGTGGACCGTGGTGCCTCTGGAGGTAGAAAACGTGACCTTCGCCTATGACGGGCGGGCCGTCCTGCGGAATGTGTCGCTCCGGTTGACGGCCGGAGAGGTGCTGGGGCTGATCGGGCCCAACGGGGCAGGGAAGTCCACGCTCATCCGGCTGGCGGCGGGGTTTCTCCGGCCCGGCGAGGGGACGGTCCGGCTCTTCGGCCGTCCGCCTGCGGAGTGGCCCACGCGCGAACTGGCCCGGCAGGTGGCACTGGTGCCTCAGGGCGCCTACATCCCGCCGACCTTCACCGTCTGGGAGACCGTGATGTTGGGGCGGAATCCATACCTCGGCTTTCTGGGTATCCCCCGGGAGGCGGACCGGGCCGCCGCCCGCCGCGCGCTGGAATGGGTGGGCATGGCCGACCTTTCAGAGCGGCGGGTGGGCGAACTCTCCGGTGGGGAGCGGCAGCGAGTCCTCCTGGCCCGCGCGCTGGCCCAGGAGCCCCGCTGTCTCCTGCTGGACGAGCCCACAACCCACCTGGACATCCACCATCAAGTCGCCGTGCTCTCCCTCATCCGCCGGATGGCCGTGGAGCATGGCATCGCCGTCCTGGTAGTCCTGCACGACCTGAACCTGGCGGCCACCTTTTCCGACCGGCTGGCGCTGCTGGTGGACGGGTCCCTGATTGCCCTGGGCGATCCGAAGGACGTGTTGCGCCGGGAGCGGCTGACCGCGATCTACGGGAACGCCGTTGCCGTTTTCCCCCGACCCGACAACGGAGGGCGTCCGGCGATCCTGCCACGTATGGCGTAAGACAACCGTTAGGGGAAGAACCGATGAGCATCCCGCCGTTTTCCTTCAGAACCCTTTCCATCGGCAGCACGCCTCACACCGACCCGGCGGAGGCGGTCCGGAAAGTCTTGGAATATTTCCCGGACATCCCGGCCTGGCCTCAGTTGCCCCGGCGCTCCTTCCGGGAAAACATGCTCGTCCAGGTCAGTGAGGGATTCCCGGGCGTCATCGTGGACGATGAAAATGAGAAGATTTTCGTGGATACGACTCAGGACCTCACCGGGGACCTGGAGCGACTGTACCGCGCCTATCTGGAGCAGGACCTGGATTTTGCGGCCATCGGCGACGAATACGCCGCCGGATTTCGCCGCTTTCTCCAGGACGTCGCCGCCCTCCCCCAACCCCCATCGGCCCTGAAGGGCCAGTTGGTCGGTCCGGTCTGCTGGGGGATGATGGTGACGGACTCGCGAGGGCGCTCCGTTCTCTACGACGAGGTCCTGGCTGATGCGCTGGTCAAGCATCTGGCGATGAAAGCGGCCTGGCAGGAGCGGGAACTCCGCAAGGTCTGCCCCAACGTTATCATTTTTGTGGACGACCCCTACATCGGCTCGGTCGGCTCCGCCTTTGTCGCTCTCGGACGAGAGCAGGCCCGTGCGCTGATGGAAGAAGTCCTGAGCGCCATCCAGGGGACAAAGGGAATCCACTGCTGTGCCAACGCCGACTGGTCGCTCCTGCTGGAGACCTCGGTGGACATCCTCAGCCTGGATGCTTACGGATACGCGGAGAATCTGGCCCTCTATCCGGAGGCGGTGGACGCCTTTCTGGAGCGCGGAGGGAGAATCGCCTGGGGCATTGTCCCCACCAGCAAGGAGGCCCTGCGAGAGACGACAGAGAGCCTGGTGGAACGCCTCCACGCTGCGATGGGTCTGCTGGTGTGCAAAGGGATCCCCTTGGAGAAAATCCTCGCCGCGTCTATCATCACCCCTTCCTGCGGAACGGGAATGCTGAACCCGCCCCTGGCGGAGCGGATTTTCACGCTGACGGCGGAGGTAGCGGCGGAGATGCGCCGCCGATACGGAGGCTGAGCGGTGGACGACCTGTTTCAGGCCCTGCGGTCCTCGCTGAGAAAAGCGGTGGAGGAGAGCCCGGCAGAGGTGATCTTCTTTTCCGGTGGACTGGACACGTCCATCCTGGCCGCCCTGGCCTCTTCCCTTCCGACCCTTCACATCTGCCTGGAGGACGGAGGAGAGGACCTGCCGTACGCGGAGCAGGTGGCCCGCGAACTGGGCCTTTCCCTGACCGTCCGGAGGGTCTCTGTGGAGGAAGCACTGAGCGCCCTGCCGGAGGTCATCCGTATCCGACGCACCTTTGATCCGGCGCTCCCCAACGACCTGGCCCTCTACTTCGCCTTTGCCGAGGCCCGCCATCTGGGATTTGCCCAGGCGATGACCGGTGACGGGGCAGACGAGTTATTCGCCGGGTACTCCTATATGTTTGACCTGGACCTGGCGTCCTACATCCCCTGGCTGGCCGGACGGATGCGCTTCTCGGCCAGCGAGTTCGGTGGATGGTTCGGGATGGACGTCCGCCAACCGTATCTGGACCCGGCGGTGGTGAACCTGGCTCTGGCGCTCCCTCCTGAGTTGAAAGTTCGGGAGGAGAACGGGGTCCGGGTCGGGAAGTGGGTCCTGCGGAAAGCCTTTGAGGGAATCCTGCCGTCCCCCATCTGCTGGCAGAGCAAACGGCCCATAGAGGTCGGGTCCGGCTTCAATCGCCTGCGGGAGGTGGTGGCGGCGATGCTGACGGACGAGGACTGGGCCGCGCCGGTTCGGTTCTTCGCATGCGACCAGCCCTACTATTACCGTCTTTACCGCCAGGTGGTGGGAGAAATCCCCCCACCGGCTCCCGGGGAACGGGAATGCCCGTACTGTGGGGCCGGGATGCCCCCAGATGCCCATCATTGCCGGATATGTGGGTACTCTTGTGGGCTGAACGGGAGAATGGTATAATTCGCTCAACGAATTGATCAAGAGGAGGCAAAATGGAACGCCGGGTAAGAGCGACCGAGGCCCGCGTCCACTTCGGAACTTTAATACGCCAGGTAATGGAGCAGGGGGACCGGGTCGTAGTAGAACGAGCAGGCCGTCCTCAAGTTGTGATCCTCTCCTACGAAGATTACCGGCGATTACAAGCATCCGCTCAGCATCAGGAATGGAGAAACGCGCTGGAAGAGATCGGTCATTTAGGAGAAACAGTGTGGATACTCCGGGAAGGAGAATCTCTACCAACCCCCGAAGAGATCCTCCGGGAACTGCGGGAGGAACGCCTTGTCCAACTCGCCGGTCTGCATTGATGCCAGTTTTATCCTTCGCCTGCTCCAGAGCCGAGGAGAGACGACCGTCATCCGGCTATACCGGTCCTGGAAGGAAGCCGGACAGTTGCTGGTCGCGCCGACACTCCTCTACTACGAAGTGGCAAACGCCCTCCATCGGTACACTCTCGGAGGTTACCTCCAGCCCGGCGGCGCAGAGGCGCTATTGCAACAGGTTTTCCGTCTGGGAATTTCCCTTTACGGAGACCCGGGTCTTCACCTGAAAGCCCTTCAAGTGGCACGGGACCTCGGGCTTCCCGCCGCATACGATGCCCACTATCTGGCCCTGGCCCAGCACCTGAACGCGGAGTTCTGGACAGCCGACAAGCGGCTCTTTCGGGCAGTTCAGGACCGCATCCCGAATGTTCATCTACTGGAAGCTGAGTGAACCTTTTCGTCTCCTGGAGCGGTGGGAAAGATAGCGCGCTGGCGGCCGACCGGGCCCGGCGGCAGGGCCATCGGCTGGCCTTTCTGCTTAACTGCGCCGCCGAGGATGGCCGCCGCGTCCGCGCCCACGGATTCCCTGCCCAAGTCGTCGCGCTCCAGGCCCGCGCCACAGGGATTCCCCTGATCCAAATCCACACCTCGTGGGAGGACTATGAGACCAACTTCAAAGACGCGCTGCGGACGCTGAAGGCTTCCGGGATAGAGGGCGGCGTCTTCGGAGATATGGACCTGGAGGAGCACCGGGAGTGGGTGGAGCGGGTCTGTGGCGAAGTGGGCCTCCGACCACTTCTGCCCCTCTGGAAGGCCAACCCCTGGGCTCTGCTGGAGGAGTTCTGGGAGAGAGGCTTCCGGGCCATGGTCGTCGCGACCCGGCTGGACCCCGCCTTCCTAGGGCGGCCCCTGGACCGGGAACTGGTCGCCGAGATGGTGGCGCGCGGCGCTCATCCCTGCGGGGAGCGGGGGGAATACCACACCTTGGTCACCGACGGGCCGATCTTTCGGCGCCCGCTGCGGGTGGAGTTCCCTCCCGCCGCTCCGTCCTTCCACGAACACGACGGCGTATGGTTTCTGGATTTGACGGTACGGTCGGAGGGCGGCCTTGGCTGAGGCGGCCCTGACCCTTTTGGGAGCCGTCGCCCTGGACATCGCCCTGGGTGAGCCGCCGGGCCCCTTCCACCCGGTCGTCTGGATGGGCCGCTGGCTGGACGGGTGGTGGCGCTGGCGGCCCCGCCAGGGCCGGATCCGCCAGTTCCTTTTCGGGATGGCTATCGTCCTGCTGGGTGTCGCCCTTTTTGCCCTCCCCTGGTGGCCCCTTTCCCGTTCCCTTCCCCTCTCCTGGCTCTGGAGCATCCCCCTGCTGAAGGTGACCTTCGCCATCCGCGCCCTTCTGCGGGCTGGAGAGGAAGTGCTGGACGCGCTGGAACGGGGAGACCTGCCGGAGGCCCGGCGGCGGGTCCGCTGGCACCTGGTCGGGCGGGAGACGGCGGACCTGCCGGCGCCGCTGGTCGTCTCCGCGACAGTGGAATCGCTGGCGGAGAACATCACCGACGCTCTGACAGGGCCCCTCTTCTACTTCGCCCTGCTGGGGCTTCCCGGCGCGTGGGCCTACCGGTTCTGCAACACTGCCGATTCTGTGTGGGGACGCCACACCCCGGAGAAGGAGTACATCGGGAAATTCGCGGCCCGCTTGGATGACGTGTTGAACTGGCTCCCCGCGCGGCTGACGGCCCTGCTCATCGTTGTCGGGGCGGCGCTGGGAGGGGAGGACGCGCGCGGGGCCTGGCGCGCGATGCGGGGCCAGCACCGCCGGACCGCCAGCCCCAATGCCGGATGGACGATGGCCGCGATGGCCGGGGCGCTGGGCGTCACCCTGGAGAAAGTGGGGTGCTACCGGCTGGAAGGTGGCGACGGCCCGCTGGACCCACAGACCGTCCGGCGCGCGCTCCGGGTGGTCCGATGGACGATGGTGCTGGTGGTGGGAAGCATTCTCTCGCCAATATGGCTCCTCGGTTCGTAGTCAGGCCGGCCGTTCGTAGTCAGGTCGTTCGTAGTCAGGTCATTCGTAGTCAGGTCGTTCGTAGTCAGGCACGGAGCGCAGCGGAGTGCCGTCCACGTTCGTAGTCAGGCACGAAGCGCAGCGGAGTGCCGTCCACGTTCGTAGTCAGGCACGGAGCGCAGCGGAGTGCCGTCAGACGCGACTCCGCTGCGCTGCGTCGCTGACTACCAACGTTCGTAGTCAGGCACGGAGCGCAGCGGAGTGCCGTCAGACGCGACTCTGCTTCGCTGCGTCGCTAACTACCAACGTTTCGTAGTCAGGCACGAAGCGCAGCGGAGTGCCGTGACGCGACTCCGCTGCGCTGCGTCGCTGACTACGAACGGTCCAGGAGGATAATTTGAATATGAACATCCCCCTACCCCGTCCGGCTGTTCGTGAACTGCTCCCGGATGAACACGGGGGCCTGGACTACGCCCGTCTGCGGGCCGAGGGGGTCACTCCGGATGAGGTGCTGGATTTTAGCGTCAACTCCAACCCCTTCGGCCCGCATCCCGCCGTCCGGGAGGCGCTGGTGGGCGTGGACATCACCCGTTACCCCGATCCGGAGGCGGGCCGGCTTCGGGAACGCCTGGCCACACTGCACGGCCTTCCCCCGGCCCGGGTCCTGGTGACCAACGGCACCGCCCAGGCCATCTGGCTGGTCGCCCTGGCCTACCTGGACCCCGGCGACACGGTCCTCATCGTCGGCCCAACGTTCGGGGAGTACCGGGTGGCTTCTGCGCTGATGGGGGCAACGGTTCATGTCCTCTCCGCACCGGAGGAGCGAACGTTCTGCCCGGATGTGGAGGCCGTTATCGGCCAGATTCAGACCTACCATCCCCGCGTGGTCTGGCTCTGCAATCCCAACAACCCCACGGGGGTCTATCTGGACAGGGAAACCATCTGCTCCATTCTGACGGCCTGCCAGGGGGTGGGAAGCCTGCTGGTTGTGGACGAGGCCTACGTGAACTTCACCGATGCGCCCTGGGATTCCATCCCCTTGCTGGAAAGCGGTCATCTGCTGATTCTGCGCTCTATGACCAAAGATTTCGCCCTGGCCGGGCTGCGGCTGGGATACGTCCTGGGGACAGAGGAGAGCATCCGGGCCCTGCGTCGCGCCCAGCCGCCGTGGAGCGTCAACGCGGCCGCGCAGGCAGCGGGGCTGGCCGCGCTGGACCACCTGGAGGAGTACCGGGAGACGTGGCGCCGGTTGCGCCCCATCACGGAGGACCTGCGAGCCGCCGTCGCGGGGATGGGTTATCCGGTCCTTCCCACGGCGGTAAACTTCTTCCTGGTCCGAACGGGGGACGGGGATAAGACGCGCGAGGCACTCACACGCCACCGGATTCTGGCGCGCAGTTGTCGCTCCTTCGGCCTGCCGGCGCACATCCGTATCGGGACCCGGCGGCCCGAGGAGAACCAGCGGCTCCTGGGATTGATGAAACGTCTGGGGCAGGACGTCCTTTCCAGGCCATCCCAGTGGACGGGCTGAAAGCCCGTCGTAGGACGGCCTTTCCAGGCCGTCTGGACGGGCTGAAAGCCCGTCGTAGGACGGCCTTTCCAGGCCGTTTGGACGGGCTGAAAGCCCGTCGTAGGACGGCCTTTCCAGGCCGTCTGGACGGGCTGAAAGCCCGTCCTACCATCTTATCCGGAGGTCAAGGATGACATCGCTG
>CALDFY010000263.1 GCA_937942115.1 uncultured Anaerolineae bacterium
CAGAAACTTGTGGCCGCAATGGGCCGTCAGCCCGCTTCGCCCGGTGCTATTGCAGTTTGACAAATGATTTGGGCAATCGCCTGAGGTGGAATTTGCTCCCTCATCCCCCCTGCCCCCTCACAAGTGGAGGTTTTTTTCACGCCTCTCTCGTTCTGGGCGGGCGACGGGCCTCTTTGCCCCTCACCCCCCTTGCCCCCTCTCCCCATCGCTCCGCTCTGGGGAAAGGGGGGTGAAGAAAGGGATTTTTGGGCGGGCGGCTTGGCCGCCCGCCCAAAAATCCCCCTCCTTTCCCCTCCCTCTCCCGAATGAAGTTCGGGAGAGGGGAAGGGGAAAGAAGGGGTTTTGCGGCGGCCGAAGGCCGCCGCCACAAAAACCAACCGGTCATTCTACTCTATCCCAGCAATCGGCGCAACTGCCGCGCCGTCCCCACTGCCTGCCCGCGCCAGTGGTTGTTCATGTAGACCAGCGTCAGCGGGGCCTCAGCGTCCAGTTGGCGGATTTTCGGCACCCACTCCATCAGTTCCTCGTCGCTGTAGGTGTAGTCGTACCGTTCCCACGCCGCCTCGTGCTCCCACCACTTGGCCGCGTTGCGGCCGTGGAAGCGGACGTAGGCCACCGGGCCGGTAGCAACGGCAACGGGCGGGACCAGTCCCCGCAGCCGGGGCTGGTCCACGCAGCAGAAGCCCAGGTTCAGCGCCCGCAATTCGTCAAAGGTACGGCGGGTGATCCAGTCCCGGCGGCGGAACTCCACCACTACGGGCAGGTCGCCGAAGCCCTCCCGCAGGCGACGCAGGTAGGCCCGATTCTCCTCCGTGGCAGGGAAGGCGTAGGGGAACTGGACCAGGACGCAGGCGAACTTTTCCGCCTCCCGCAGGGGCTTCAGGGACTCCACGAACTGACGGATCAGCGGCTCCGGCTCTTCCCGCTGGTGGGTGATGCCCTGGAAGGCTTTGACGGAGAACAGAAAGCCCGGCGGGACTTTGTCCCCCATTCGGGCCAGAGTGTGGGGGTCGGGGAGGCGGTAGAAGGTGAAATCCAGTTCGCAGGTGGGGAATTCCTGCGCGTAGTACCGCAGCCACTCCGATTTGGGCAGGTCCGGCGGATAGACGGGCCCCACCCAGTCATCGTAACTGAATCCGCTGGTGCCGATCAAGACCGTCACGGAAATGCTCCTTCCATCACATACCGGGTGACTTCGCTCACGCTCATTCCCTCAATCCCCATCCGCTCCAGGGTCCGGCCGCGCCGCCAGTAGTCGGTGCGGTGGACGATGCAGGCCAGGCGGATGATGCTATCCATCCCCCGCACGGAGACGCCGTACCGCTCTCCCAGCGCGGCGATGGGAACCAGGCTCATGGGCACGTCCTCGGTAATGTAGCGGTGGTTCAGGGTGGGGGGCGCCTTGATGCCGTAGTAGCCAGGCTGGTTGTGGATGGCCTCATAGAGGTCGGCGCCGGCCGCATCGTAGGCCATCTTCAGCCACTCCAGCGCCGTCCGGGCCCGGATGCCCAGGGCCGCCGCAACGGTCACCCGCTCCCGGTCCAGCACTTCCAGCACCCGCGCGACCGATGGGGTAACGCCCTCAATGTAAAACTGAAAGTCGCCGCCGGTGGACTCTATCCGGCCCGCGTTGAGAAGGGTCAGCGCGGGGTGGAAGATGGCGCCCATATTGTTCAGGCCGGTGTGCAGGACGCTGATGCCGTCAATGAACTGGGGGTAGGCCGGAGCCAGCGCCTCCAGGACACGCCGGGTGCGGGTCGCGGGAAGGGCGGCGACGGGGACGGCCTCCTTGATGCCGAAGATGCGGGCCTGGGCCGGCCCCTCGGACCGGCTGGCGTAGATAAGGGTCTCCGCCTCGGCGACGGTGACATCGGCGTCGCAGCCGGAGTCCCGCAGGACCTTGACGAACTCCAGCGCGCCACCGGTCCGGCCCGGGTTGAGGACGACGATTTGCCCATCCCGCAGATGGGGGGCGGCGGTCCGGGCGATGTCGGCGTGCGCGGTGGAAGGGACCACCACCATGATGATGCCCGCCTCCGCCAGCGCTTCCGCCATATCCGCTGTCACGTTGGTCAGACGGGCAAAGCCCCGGGGGCCGCCCTCAAAACTCTCCAGTTCAATCCCACCCCGGGCCTGGATCGCCGCGATGTTCTCCGGCGTGCGGTTATAGAGGGTGACGGGGAAGCCCATCAGGGCCAGGTGAGCGGCCATTGCCTTGCCGCCGTGACCGGCGCCGATCACCGTGTAGTGCGCTTTGTCTCCCATAGCCGCTCCTTTCCTGTAGCGTAAGATTCATCTTGCGCTACAAAACCCCCGTGCCGGCCAGGCGCTCCTCCTCGCGCAGCGGGCGCCCGGTGGCGGGGTCCACCGCCACGCAGGCCCCGCGCTCGTCGGTTCGGGTGACGATTCGGCCGCGCGCGTAGGGGTTATTGCGCAGATGGGGAGCGTCCAGAATCCCCGTTGTCACCGCGCGGGCCAGCGTGGCCGGGTCCGTCAGCGGGTCGGGGACGTCCGGCCCGGCCAGCGCGCGGATGGCCTCCAGGGTGACCTGCGCCTCCCGGATCAGTTCCTCCTTCCGTTCCTGGACGACGGGGTCAGCGGTCATATCGGGCTGGCCCCGCAGCGCGTTCTCTATGGCCCGCCGGGCCAGTCCGCAGGCCTCTATGACGTCGTCGGCGGTGGCGGCGTGGTGGGCCTCGGTGTGGCCGACGACATGCACGATGTGCGGCCTCAGCGCCATCTGCAGGTAGACCGTTGTCGCCAGGTGGGCGCGCGCCGCGTCCGGGTCCAGGGGGTAACTGAGCAGGCCCGTCCGGGTCTGCCGCCAGATGCGGAAATCGGGCCCGGCCAGCGGCGCGATCAGTTCCAGAATCGCCAGCATCTTCGCCAGGTCCATCCGGTCTGAAAGGGTCGGGGGACTATTGAACATCAGTTGGGCGATGTAATCCCGGACGCCGAAGGCGCGGGCGTTGTAGGCGGAAAGGTAGGCCGAGACGACAAAAATCACGTCCGGCGCGTCCCGCATGCCCCAGTGGTGGGGTTCGTTCAGTTCCACCGGGATGTTCCGCTGGCCGTACCAGGCCATCACCTTCTGGTGCTCCCGGATGGAGCCCTCCAGGTCCCAGGGGCCGCGCCCGTCCATCCGGTTGAACCAGAAGAGAGGGATGGCGCACCAGGCGATGTGGATGGTCTCCACGTACATCTCGGCGAGGCGGATGAAATCGTCGGTGCCGGAGTAGGTGCGCATCAGAGGGTAGTTGCCCCTCCGGCTGGCCCGGTAGAGGGCGCGGTAGTCCTCCGGCGTGCGGACGGGGACGCCGCCCGCGCCCCGACGGCGGGGGTCCTGCCGCTCGGGGTGGAAAAAGTTCTCCTGCGCGTCCTGGTCTATGCCCAGGGAGATGACGTCCAGCACGCCGGCCTCGGCGATGCGAGCGACCCCCTCCAGCGTGGCCTCCATCGTGGGGAGGCCGAAGTGGTGGCGGAGGATGGGGTAGGGGGCCTTCCAGCGGATGCGTTCCACGGCCGTCTGGGGGAAGTCGGCTTCGGTGCGGCCCTCTACGGACTGGCCCTTCAGGTAGGCCAGGACTTCCGTCTCCGGCTCGCCGCCGACGAAGACCCGTTCAAAGAAGCCGATCGCGCGGGCCCGCTCGGCGACGGGGGGTGTGCCGCCGAAGGCGAAGCGGACCCCTGCGCTGCGCAGGTCGTCGGCGGCCTCGGCGAACTGGGCCAGGAGCCGCTCGCCGGTCTCCGGCGTCAGGCGGTAGGAGACGCCGACCAGGTCGGCCTTCTCGCGGCGGGCGACTTCCAGCACCCGTTCCACCGGCACCGCCGGGCCCAGGAAGACGGTCCGCCATCCGGCGGCTTCGGCCAGGCGCAGGAAGTTCATCACTCCGGCGACGTGGACGCATTCGCCCAGGGCAGCAGCGATGACGGTTTTCATCTCCGGCCTCCACCGAGGGGTTGGGATGCTGACGGTTCGGCCTGGGGCCGACCGGCTCTCATTATACATCCCTTTGGCCCTCTTGCCAACGGCAGGATTTGCCTCTTCCCAGGAGTGGGGTAAAATAGAGAAAAGGACGCGGATTTGTCTTGTTGAGTTCTATACCAGGACCTTCGTCGGGGACAGACTATGGAAGGGACCCTGCTGAACGGACGATACCGGCTGCTGGAACTGCTGGGCTCCGGCGGGATGGCGGTGGTCTATAAGGGCGTGGATACCGTGCTCCACCGCCCCGTCGCGGTCAAAATCCTGCGCGAGGCCTACGCGGGCGACCCCGCCTTTCTGGCCCGCTTCCAGCGAGAAGCGCGCGCTGCGGCCCGCCTGGACCACCCCAATGTGGTCACTGTCTACGATGTGGGGCAGGACGGAAATCTGCACTACATCGTGATGGAGTACGTGGAGGGCGAGGACCTGAAGTCGCTCATCCGGCGGGTGGGGCGGCTCAGCGTGGAGCAGGCGGTGGACATCGCCTATCAGATGGCCGCCGGGGTCGGGCATGCCCACAAGATGGGCATCATCCACTGCGACATCAAGCCCCAGAATGTCCTGGTGACATCCGAGGGCATGGTCAAGGTCACCGATTTCGGCATCGCGCGCGCCCTTTCCGAATCGGGCCTCACCGACCCAGAGGTGGTGTGGGGGAGCCCCACCTACTTCTCCCCCGAGCAGGCCGCCGGAGAGCGCCCGGTCCCGGCCTCCGATGTCTACAGCATCGGCGTCGTCCTCTACGAGATGCTGGCAGGCGTCCCCCCGTTCCGGGCGGAGAAGCCCACCGCGCTGGCGCTGATGCACCTGCGCGAGGAGCCTCAGCCCCTTTCCCTCCATAACCCCCAGGTCCCGCCCCAACTGGAGTGGATCGTCCGCAAACTGCTGGCCAAGGAGCCGGCGGCCCGCTACCGGACGGCGGAACAACTGGCGGTGGTGCTGCAGGAGTACCGCACCCGGATGGCCCAGGCGACCGGCGTCCACGCCGCGTTCTTCCCCCCGTCGCCCGCTCCCCCGGTTCCGGGCCGGGCAGAGGCCCCTCCGCCCCCCTGGCCCTCTGCCCCCCGCCCGCCGGAGCCCACCCCGCCGCCGTCCGTCTCCCCGGCGGTGGAGGTGCCGGAGACAGTCTCCACCGGCCCCGACTGGCTGACCTGGTTCCTGGGCGCGGTGGCCGTCGTCGCAGTGATCGGCCTGATCCCCCTCTGGGCAATGGTCTACCGGGCCTGGACCCGCTCTGAGCGGGCCGCGCCGCCTGTGCTGGAGACCCCCACCGCGACGGTGGCGCTGGTCCCCGTCCCCAATGTCCAGGGGCTGAAGTGGGAGGAGGCGCGCCCTATCCTGGAGGCGGCGGGCCTGCGCTTCACGCTGGAGGAGCAGAAGGGGGCGGCGGCGCCGGAAGGGACGGTCATCCGGCAGGAGCCGCCGGCCGGTCAGCGGGTGCCCGCCGGGTCGGAGGTGCGGCTGTTCATCGCCGGCAAGCCGGGGACGGTGAAGGTCCCCGTGCTGGTGAACGTCCGCTCCGACCAGGCCCGCGCGGCGCTGGAGCAGGCCGGCCTGCAGGTGGCGGAGCAGGTGGTCTGGAGCACCCAGCCCATCAGCACCGTCCTGGCCCAGGAGCCGCCCCCGGAGACCGAAGTCCCCGTCGGCGGCGGGGTCACCCTCACCGTCAGCGGCGGGACGGCCGTTCCCATCCCCATCGGGGCCAACCTGGGCAACCGGGTTGTCCTGGAGCAGGCGGAGGTCCTTCAGGCCCGCGTCCGGCCCGGAGAGGTCTTTGCCATCTCCCTGCGCTGGCGCCCGCTGACGGCCATCCCTACCCGCTACGTCGTCTTCGTCCACCTCATCGGCCCGGACGGGCGGCTGATCGCCCAGGAGGACGTGGAGCCGCTGCGTGGGAGCCGTCCCACCGACACCTGGGTGCCCCAGATGCCCCTCTGGGACCCCCATCAGGTCACCCTGCCGCCGGATGCGCCGCCCGGCCCGTACCAGGTGCGGGTGGGGATGTACCCCGTGGGCGAGCCGGGGAACCGTCTGCCCGTTCTGGACCCGGGCCAGGCCAGCGTGGAGGCCCACAGCATCCTGATTGTCCGGATAGAAGTGGGGCCGTAAGAAGTATGGGTTTTCCGAGAGTCCCGTAGCGCAGGCCGCCAGGCCTGTATGTGCAGGATGTTGATTGCCAGCCGATGGGCCCGGAGGTGAGGAATGGACAATCGCGAGGTTGCCGCCATTTTCGCCCGTATGGCCGACATTCTGGACATCCAGGGGGAGAACCCCCACCGGATTATGGCCTACCGGCGGGCCGCGGAGAACATCGCCGCCCTGAGCCGCCCCCTGGAGGAAGTCTGGCGCGCCGGCGAACTGGAGACCATCCCCGGCATCGGCAAGACGCTGGCGGAGAAGATAGACGAACTGATGCGGACGGGCCGTCTGGAGGCCTACGAGAAACTGCGCGCCCAGGTGCCGGAAGGGGTGGTGGACATGCTCCAGGTCCCCGACGTCGGCCCCCGCAAGGCGGCCCTCTTCTGGAAGGAACTGGGCATTACCTCCATCGCCGAACTGGAGGAGGCGGCCCGGGCGGGCAAACTCCGCTCGCTGCCCGGCATGGGCGTCCGTTCCGAAGAGAAGGTGCTGGCAGGCATTGAGGCCCTGAAGCGGCGGGGCGGACGGATTCCGCTGGGGACGGCGTGGGAACTGGCCCGCGCCCTCCTGGACCCCCTGCGGGAACTCCCCGGCGTCGTCCAGGCGGCTCCGGCGGGAAGCCTCCGCCGCATGCGGGAGACGGTGGGCGACCTGGACCTGCTGGTGGCCGCCGAGGACCCGGAGCCGGTCATGGCCCGCTTCCGCTCCCTCCCCCAGGTGGCGGAAGTCCTCCTCAGCGGCTCCACCAAGACCTCCATCCGCACCCGCGACGGCTATCAGGCCGACCTGCGGGTGCTCTCCCCGGCCCGCTGGGGGACGGCCCTCCAGTACTTCACCGGCAGCCAGGCCCACAACATCCGCCTGCGGGGGTTGGCCCAGGACCGGGGCCTCTCCCTCAGCGAATACGCCATCAAGCGGGAGGACGGGACGGAAATTCTCTGCGCCACCGAGGAGGAGGTGTACGCGGCGTTGGGCCTCCCCCTCATCCCGCCGGAGTTGCGGGAAGACCGGGGGGAGATAGAGGCGGCACTGACGGGCCGTCTCCCCGACCTGCTGGAACGCTCCGACCTGCAGGGGGACTTCCAGTTCCATACCACCCTCTCTGACGGGCGGGCTTCGCTCTGGGAGATGGCCCAGGCGGCGCGCGCGGCGGGCCTGAAATACGCGCTGGTCTCCGACCACTCCCGGGGGTTGGGCGTGGCCCATGGGGCCGGGCCGGAGGAACTGCGCCGTCAGCGCGCGGAGATAGAAGAGGTCAACCGGCGCATGGGCGGCGCGTTCCGCGTCCTGGCGGGGGTGGAGGTGGAGGTCCGCGCCGACGGCTCCCTGGACCTGCCCGACGAGGTGCTGGCGGAGTTGGACCTGGTGGTGGCGGCGGTCCACAGCGGCCTGCGTCAGCCCCGGGAGCAGTTCACCGCGCGGGCCATCGCCGCGCTCCGTCATCCCCACGTGGACATCCTGGCCCATCCCACCGGCCGGCTCCTGGGCCAGCGGGAGGGCGCCGACGTAGACCTGGAGGCCGTCCTGCGGGTCGCCGCCGAGACCGGCAAGGCGGTGGAGATCAACGCCCACCCCTGGCGGCTGGACCTGAACGACGTGGGGATTCGGCGGGCGATAGAGTTGGGGGTGACCCTGGTCATCAGTTCGGACTCCCACGACCCGGAGGAGTTCGGCCTTCTGCATTTTGGCGTCGCCATGGCCCGCCGGGGCTGGGCGACCCCTGCCCACATCCTCAACACCCGCAGCGTAGAGGAAGTGCTGGCGTGGGCGCGGCGGACGTAGCGCAGGCTGGGGGGCCTGTATGCAGGCTACCAGCCTGCGCCACAGAAAAAGTTAGTGTCATTGGCTTTCCAGGCCGTCCAAACGGGCGGAATTGAGGGCAACCGCACTGTAGGGGCAGGGCTTGCTTCCTGCTCCTACACGCCCCTGCCCATGGCTTGCCCCGGCCCCACAGGGAAACGGAGAAACTCAGGAGGCACCCACATGCTGAGGCGGATGCTGACTGTACTCCTTATCGTCGTCCTATCCGGCTGCGTCCCTTCTCTCCAACCCACCCCTGAACCCACCCCTCCCACCCCTTCCCCACCCCCCCAACCTCCCTACGTCCGAACGCTGGAGGAAGTGGGCCTTGGGGAAGGAGAGACCGCCCTTTTCTGCCCCCCGGCGGATTCCTGCTGGCGGGTCGGAAGGGAGGTTGCCCTTGTGGCAGTGGATTCCCTATCAAACCCGACGACACTCACTCTGGCGCTGGCGCCAACAGCAAAAGACGCCGGAGGCCGGTATCCGGAGTGGGAAGAATCCCGGCGGCAGACCTTCAGCCTTCACCAAGAGGGAAAAGCGTTTTTGGGCTTTGAAGATGGGGGCAATCCGAACCTGGTCATCACCCCTTATGGAACGTGGTTGTGGGAAAACGGGGAATGGGTACCGTGGCAACCTTCCACAGGAGGCAGGCCGGTGGCGGCGGCAACCTGGGGCCCATCCGGCATCGGCCCGGCAGAGGAAGTGCCGCCTGACGGGTCTCCCCTTCTCCCATCGCTTCTTGAACCCCGACCGCTTTCGCCGGAAATCCCTGAAGAAATCCTCTCAGGACTCACCGCCGGTGGAGAATTTTTGAGTAAGGAGCAACTGACTCAGGCGTATGCTGGTAATCATCTTTTTTATGAGGAGGGAGGGCATCGGGTTATCGTTTTGCCCAAAGACCAAGAGACTGTCCCAGGAGGCAACCCGGAAATAGAGGCGGCAATTAAATTTAGCACCGCGCCAGTGGTTGGCGGTGTTGATCAAAAAGCCGGCCAACTGGTCATCCCTGTTGGAGACGAGTTTTTGGTAGTGGTCAAAGGCAGCCGGGGGAAAGGGGTGGTGGTTTACCACCTCTACCGTCTGCCGGGGACGGACCGCTGGAACGCCTATAAGGCAGGACATCCGGAAAACCCGACGTTGGGTGACGTCTTTTTTCATCCCCAGATGGGCGTTGTCGCCACCGACGGTGGCTTTAACATCACTTACCGCTACAACCCGGAGACGAAAAAATGGGAGTGGTTGGGTGGAGAGAACGGAGATTTTATCCCCTTTGAAACCACTGCCGATCCGGTCAACCGGACGATTCAAACGCTGGATGCTCTTCTTAGGCTTTGTACGGAAAATTACAGTTGGTGGGATACGTATCGCAATCCCTATAAAATAAACGAAGAGGATGTTGCCAGGCTGGTGGAAACTTTAAGAGAAGGAAAGGCGGTTGAGGGAGTAGAGGTCGAGGAGGGCGAGGCGTATGCCATTTATCATACTCCTTCAGTCTCGGTTTTTGTGGACAAACGAAACCCCGAAAATCAACGGGCGGTCTATATTCTCGCCCACGGAGAGGAGAAGGACGGCGTCTTATCTCGGTGGTTTGCCGAAATGTGGCAAAGGCTGACAACGGAAAACTGGCTTCCGCCGGAGTTGGTCCTTAAAATCACCCAGTATACCCCGGTTGGCGGAGTATCACCGATAGACTTAGCCAAGATCAACTATGCCTCCTCACACACTGTTTTTTCCTGTCAAGATAAAAACAAGGAAACTTTGGTTTTTGGCGCCACTTATTTTCGCCCCGATATTGAAGATACCGCTTTAGGGCTAGATTTATGGTTACTAGAGGCTGCTGAAACAACGATTGAATATCATCGTGAGATAGGAAATTATTATTCTTCTTACCTTGAGGCAAATTTGCCTGATGATATTCATTTGGGTGTAAGAAAAATTTTGAAAGACTTTTATAATAGAAGCTGGGTGGTCATCACCGTCGGAGCCAATTTGTGGGTGACAAATATGATAGAAAATAACAATTTACCAACCGATGTTAAAAATGAGGTAATTCAGATTTTAAAAGGCCAGCGTTGGGTTTTACTCTACACTGACTATCTTCCCCGCATTGTTTACGGAAACCCTTGAAATTTGATTTGAAGATGTGTTAGGATAAAATTTATGAGAAAGGGAATATTGATTGTCATCTGCTTGGTTTTGTTTATCAGTGTTTTGGCGGCGAAAAAGGTTTGGGGAAAAGTTTGTTGGGAGTGTGATCCAGGAAGTTGTTGTTATGCTGGATATAAATGCAAACAAACGGGTGGTGTCGGCTGTTATAGCTGTGAGCCGGATTCTACCTGTGGTAGCAAAAAGCCCGCTCCCCCTCCTCCCCCGCCGCCGGGGCGGCCAACAACGGCGCCGGGCCAGCCAACGCCAGGGCCGGGAGGAGGTGCGCGACCCCGGGTATTGCATCCGATTTCGGCACAAGCATCCTCATCCTGGAGGTGAATGCGCTTGGCTGTGCCGGGGGTACTGGATAAGACGGTCAGGTGGCCGCTGGCGGCCCGTCTGGCGATGGCGGTGGGGGTGCTGGCCCCGCTGGCCTTCCTGATGGGCATTCCCTTCCCGACCGGCGTCCGTTGCGCCGGGAGACGGCGGCCCGGGGTGGTTCCGTGGCTGTGGGGAATCAACGGGGTGATGTCGGTGATGGGGTCGGCGCTGGCCGTCGCGGTGGCCATCCACCTGGGCGTCCGGGCCACCCTGCTGGTCGCCGCCGGATGCTACGCGTTGGCTGCCGGGGTGTTCCAGCGTGGGGAGTTCTGAGAGCCGCTCGTAGTGAGGCACGGAACGAAGGGGAGTGCCGTTCGCTCGTAGTAAGGCACGGAACGAAGGGGAGTGCTGTTCGCTCGTAGTGAGGCACGGAACGAAGGGGAGTGCCGTTTTGACCCACTGGAACGCCACTCCGCTTCGCTTCGTGGCTGACTACGAGCATTCTGGACGCCATTCCGCTTCGCTTCGTGGCTGACTACGAGCATTCTGGACGCCACTCCGCTTCGCTTCGTGGCTGACTACGAGCATTCTGGACGCCACTCCGCTTC
>CALDFY010000264.1 GCA_937942115.1 uncultured Anaerolineae bacterium
GGCCTTCGCCGACCTCCTGAGAAGGGCGTCAACGCAGGTTGACGCCCGGCGCGAAGCGTCCAGGGAGGCCGATTTCCAATCGGCGCCCGAGGCGGCGGGAAGCGGAGAGCCGAAGCCAGCCTTAAGTTAACGCCTATGCCCCCTAACCCCTTCCCCTCTCCTGACCGAAGGTCAGGAGAGGGGAGGGGGTGCCGCTGAAGGCGGCGGGGGTGGAGTGAGGTACCGGCCTGGCGGCCTGCGCGACAGCGGCCTGCACCGGGACGGGCCGGGCACCGGAAAAGTGCCCGGCCCGTCTACATCCACAGGCGGCAGAAGGCGCAGAGGCCCGGGACGGTGGTCGGCTGGCCGCACCGGGGGCAGGGATGCATCGGCGGCGGCTCTACCGACTCCCCGCAGAAGAAGCCCTCTTCCCGGGCCCGCAGGAAGCCCTGATAGAACTGCAGTTTGGCCCCCGGCGACTCCATTTCTATCCGCGCCAGCAGGTCTTTGTAAAAGTTGGTCAGGTTGCCGAGGGCGTAGGGGCACTCGTCGTAAATGTAATCTATACCCCGGACCAGGGCGTAGGCGGCGACCTCCCGTTCGTAGGAGCGGCAGAACGGCTTGACCTTGCGGGTCATCCCCTCCCGCTCCACCAGCACCGGCGCCTGACGGGCCAGGTACCCCGTCTGCCAGTGGAGCAGGTTACTCAGCAGGACTGCCACCTCATCGTCCAGGTTATGGCCGGTCGCCAGGACGGTGTAGCCGTGCTCCTGAGCGATACGGTTCATCTCGTGCCGCTTGATAAGGCCACAGACGGAGCACGGTTTCCCCCGGCCGCGCAATTTCCGGTCGGCTACCTCGGGAATGGTCTCGCCGTAGAGAGCCGCGACGTCCACCACGTGGAGTTGGACACCCGGACGGTCGGCCAGGAAGGTCTGGATTTTCTCGTAGGAGCGGCGGGAATAGCCGAAGCCGCCGTCAATCCCCAGGTTGATGTAGAGGCCGTCGGCCTGGTAGCCCAACCGGAGAAGCACATCCCAGAGGCTCAGGCTATCCTTGCCGCCGGAGACGGCGACCAGAATGCGCTCGTCCCGGCGGAACATGCGGTACTTGCCGATGGCCCGTTCGGTGTAGGAGACGAACCACTCCGGGAAGTGCTCCTCGCAGAGGGCCAGTTTGTGATGCCGCATATTGATGACGGCGGGTCGGCTACATTTTCGGCATTTCATCGGCGTTTCTCACACCAGGACACAGAGACATCCCGCCCGTCGTGTCTTTGTGTGACGCTCATTTGCGGGCGCGCTGGGCCCGGTACGCGCTGAGGGCGCCATCCAGTTGCTGAGAAAGCCCCAGCCAGTCCTCCACCAGCAACACCAGGCCGGTTCCGTTCGGCATGAAGAGGTGGCGGTCAAACCAGAGCCGGAGCCACCATAGGGGCACAGGGTATCCCTTCAGGTCCACCAGGACGGCGGTCATCCCCCAGTAGGCCGGGGGCCAGCGGCGGGCCGCCCGGTCTTTCTGGGGGTCAAAGACTTTCGCCAGCGGCGCCAGCCGGGTCCCCTCTATCCGTCGGTAGGAGATGAGCAGGGGCATCAGCGGCCCCTGGAGGCGCAGGCCGGACGGTTCGCAGCGGATATGGGCGACGCGAGGCGCGAAGCGGCCGTACACAAAAAGGACCCCGCCCGCCAGCGCGGCCAGCAGGGCCAGCGGACGCAAGGGCGTGGGCCCCAGGACGCGTGGCATTAGCAGCCAGAACGTTCCCACCACGAGCACCGTCAGCAACCCCAGCGAGCCCCAGCGCCGCAGCGGGGTGTAGACCAGAAGAGGAAACCGGGCCGCCCGTTTTTTCATCCGCTCTGACCTACGGGACAAACTGGTGCAAGGACGCAAAGGCGCAAGATAAATCTTGCGTTACGGCGTGTCAAAACTCTGTCGCCCTGGTGAAGCGCAAGATAAAAATCTTGCGCTACATTTGTCAAAACTCTGTTGCCCCCGTGAAGTGGAAGGCGGAGATTTTCAGCGCCGGGGCCCGCACCACGGTGAAGTCCGGGCGCTCGCAGTGGACCCGCCGCCCCACCATTTCCACGTTCGCCAACGCCTCCACGTAACTCTGGGTAAAGCGCAGGTTGCGCACCGGCACCGTGATTTCGCCCCGTTCAATCAGAAAGGTCCCGTCCCGCGTCATGCCGGTGATGACGGCCTGGCGCGGGTGGACGACGCGCGTGTAGTGGAAACGGGTCACGTAGAGGCCATAATCGGTGGCGGCGATCATCTCCTCCACCGTGTGCTCGCCCGCCCCCATCATCGGGTGGAAGGGCATCGGACCGGCCGCCGCCGTCATCCACGGAGAGAAGGGATTGGCGGCGGGCAGCGCGTGGCCCGTCGGCGTCTTTCCCGCGATGGCGGCCCAGCGTCGGTCGTAGACGGGACTGCCGACCCGGCCCTCCCGGATGATGTCCACCCGCTGGCGGGGCATGCCCTCAAAGTCAAAGGGGAGCGGCCAGCCCGCCGGATCCCGCCCGTCGTCCCAGATGGAGATAGCAGGAGCGGCGACCGGCTCCCCTTCCTCCCGCCCCGTCATCCAACTCCGCCCCTCGGCGACGGCCATGCCGCCTGCCATTCCGGCGATGAAGTCCACGATGTCGCCGACGGCGTAGGATTCCAGAACCACCGGATAGACCCCCGGCTCCAGCGGGCGCGGGTTCCGGCCCCGCAGGGCCTTCCCGATGGCCTCCTCCCCCAGGGCAACAACGTTCACCTCCGCCACCTTCCAGGACGCCCCGGCGGCGTATCCAGCGCTGTCGTCGGTCATCACCACCGTGGTCAGGTCGGCGATAGTGGTCGGGTGGTAGACGAAGAGGCCATGGCTGTTGGCAACGGCGAACTCGTGGACGGCGGTTCGGAACGCTCCGGACGCGTTGACCCCGGCCTCCTCCGCCCGCCGGCAGACCTCCGCAACGTCCCGCGCCCGGTCGTCGGGTGTGTAGGCGGCGGTCTGCTCGTCAAAGGCCGCGACCGGCTCCACGGGCACCGGGTCCGGCAGGCCGGGGTAGTTCGGGTCTTCGGGCTGGAGACGGGCCGCCCGGATGGCCGCCTCCAGGGCCCGCTCCAGGCCGGCGTCGGAGA
This sequence comes from uncultured Anaerolineae bacterium, assembly GCA_937942115.1. GTDB lineage: Bacteria > Chloroflexota > Anaerolineae > B4-G1 > DUEL01 > SpSt-77. Next base: position 3,106 of record CALDFY010000264.1, read on the forward strand.
GGTCGTTGGTCACGCCCACACCGGTCCGGCGGCCCACTGCCGCCCGGACCACCAAACCGGCGTCCGTCTCGGCGACGTTCTGGTGGATGGTGTTGTTGGCAAAACGGGTCAGCCGCTCCTCCAGGCCGAAGAACAGCACCTCTGTTTCGTCGGCCTCAGAGCGGGCCAGAACCCGACCGACAATTTCGCGGATGTGTTTTTCACCAAGCATGGGTTTCTCCTAATGCGGCACTCCGCTGCGCTGCGTGCCTGACTACGAACGGACGGCACTCCGCTGCGCTGCGTGCCTGACTACGAACGATAACGGCACTCCGCTGCGCTGTGTGCCTGACTACGAACGATAACGGCACTCCGCTGCGCTCCGTGCCTGGCTACGAACGGGACGGGACGGCACTCCGCTGTGCTGCGTGCCTGGCTACGAACGGACGGCACTCCGCTGCGCTGCGTGCCTGACTACGAACGATAACGGCACTCCGCTGCGCTCCGTGCCTGACTCCGAACGGACGGCACTCCGCTGCGCTGCGTGCCTGGCTACGAACGATAACGGCACTCCGCTGCGCTGTGTGCCTGACTACGAACGGTTTGTAGTCAGCGACGTAGCGAAGCGGAGTCGCGTCTGCTACGCTTCCGGCACGGGCGCGGCCGGGCTGATGCGGCGGATTTTCTCTATGATCCGCCGCCGTCGGGCCGCGTCCTTCGTCTGGGCCAGTT
>CALDFY010000265.1 GCA_937942115.1 uncultured Anaerolineae bacterium
CAACCCTCGCGGTTGCCCCCAGGGGAGGCCGATTTCCCATCGGCGCCCGAGGCGGCGGGAAGCGGAGAGCCGAAGCCAGCCTTAAGTTAACGCTTATGGGGGTAAGGGGTGGAGTGAGGGCCGGAATGGGCATCCCCCGCTCCCCGAAAAACCCGCACTTGTCAGGGGGGAAGGGGAAGGGTTTTGCGGTGGCAGAAGGCCGCCGCAAAACCCCGCCCTCACCCCCGGCCCCTCTCCCAAACGAAGTTTGGGAGAGGGGCCGGGGGAGGGGTGAGGCCAGCGCGCCGAAAAAGTTAGGGCCATAGGGCTTTTAGCCCCTGGCGTAGGTAGTTACCTTTATCCAATAATTCGGACCGCGCCCCCGGAATTGAGGAATAGCCCGTTCCCGGATCAGGTCTTCGGTCAGAGGTGGCAGGACTTGCATCAGAGTTCCTCCGGCGGGCAGGTCACCTGGCCCATTAGATTCAGGGCCAGTCGCTGAAAAGTGCGCTTGATTTCCGGCGGCTCAAAAGGCAGGAGCATTGTCACCGGCCAGGCATCGGCCCGGTCCGGAAATTCGGAAGCCCGGTTCAACGCGACGGCGAACCAGTAGAGGTCAAATCCGGGGTCTTTTCGGGCCGCCAGTTCCAGCAATCTTTCTACCTGCTCCTGCTGAAAGATGAAATACAGGTCCACCGCGTCCCGGGGCTCGGCCCGGCCGTAATAGGCCAGAACCTTATCCACAGCCAGGTCCAACCAGTCGTTGACCCAGATGCCGTATTCGGACAGAACGGTTGGGGCCAGGCGGTAAGGCCAATCCAGCGCCAGTTCTACTCGCAGCGTCTCTACGCCGTCAGAAACGAGCATTTCCACAAACGAGGCGAAGCGGCGCACGACGGAGACCTGCAATCCCTCCGTAGCAAGAACAGTCTCTGCCTCTCGGGAAGCCGGCATAATCAGCGGTTCTTCTGCTGTGAAGAAGTCCAGATCAAAGGACAATCGGTGTCCCAGGTAGAACTCGGCCAGCGCCGTGCCACCTGTCAGATAGAAGTGATGTTGGTCGGGAAGGGTGGACCAGAGGGCCAGACACCGCTTTTGCAGCGGCAGCAGCAGACCCTTACCCTTGAGCATGACGGTGTTCCAGATACATCTTCCAGAGAGCGTAGAGATGGGGCGGCAGGTCCAGGTCTTCCAGCAGGGCCTCTACTTCATCCAGGTCCAGGGTGCGGATGTCCTCCGCCCGACCGTGCAGCAGGACCTGGCGGATGTACCACCGGCGCTGGAAGGGGTCGCCCAGGTCCACCGTGTCGGCGCTCCAGACGATATGGCGGGGAGGGGAGATACGGGTTTCCATTTGGTCCTATCTAACTATCTGCAGGCCTGGCGGCCTGCGCTACAGGCCTGGCGGCCTGCGCTACGGTGGCGCAGGCTGTTAGCCTGCGCTACAGGCCTGGCGGCCTGCGTTACAGGCCTGGCGGCCTGCGGATACAGGCCTGGCGGCCTGCGCTACGAAAACAGATGCCGCTCCACTTCCGCCAGCCGCTCCACGCCTTTCACTTCGTAGGGCAGAAGGGGCAGTTCCACCAGCGTCAGGTGGCCGTCCAGTTCCTCCCGCAACTGCCGGAGGTAGCGCTGCTGCATCTCCCACCGCTGCCGGTGAAACTCGCAGTCCGGCTCCCGGATGATGTCGTTGACGATGAGGTAGCGGACGGTCAGGCCGTGGCGACGGAGGTCCCGCATCACCCGGCGGCTCTGGTAGACCCCCAGCGCCTCCGGGATGGTGACCATGATGAACTCCACGTTCTCCGGGTCGGTGAAGAAGCGGATGGTCTGCTCGGAGAGTTGCTTCCAACTCTCAATGATTTCCAGGAACGGGGTGCGGGAGAGTTTGAAGGTGTCCCGGACCTCCAGATAGACTTTGGGGGCCACCCGCAGGTGCTCCAGAAAGCGCTGGGGCAGGCCCAGGAGACGGAGGGTATCCCCGGCCGGCGCGGTATCCCAGACGATGAGGTCGTAGCGGTGGTCGCGGATGCGCTCCAGGATGTAATCCAGCATGAACTCCTCCTGGATGCCCGGCGCCATGGCCACGTAGTCCACCACTTCATCATACGGGAGGTCCACCAGCGCGGAGGCGGCGGCGTACACCTCCGGCCCGAATTTCTCCTTCCAGCGGCGCATCACCTCATCCGGGTCAATCTCCAGGCCGTAGAGGTTCTCCACGCCGGGGATGGGTTGTTCCACAGGGCCGATTTCGGTCTCAAAGATGTCCGATAGGGACGGGGTGAGGTCGCTGGAGATGATCAGGGTGCGCCGGCCGCGCCGGGCAAAGTGGAGGGCTGTCGCGGCCGAGGCGGTGGTCTTGCCCACCCCGCCCTTTCCGCCGAACATCAGGACTCGTCGGGAGGTGGAATCCAGGGATGCCAGAGACATTGAAACTCACTTTCTTCTTCGGCGACTGCGAGGCGCCCGCACGCGGAGTTCCGGCCGGAGTTTGTAGAACTTCAGTTTCGGGTCGTCGGGATAGATCTGCTCCCAAATCCGCAGCCAGGAAGCCACACTTTCGTATTCCTTTTGGGCGATCAGAAGGTCTACCTGTGTTGCGGCAAGGGCGCTGAATTCAGAGGTATGCAGTTCTTTCCGGCCGCGCATCAATCCGAAAAGAACATCTCTTGCCTCATCCAGTTTCTCCGCCTGGATCAGCCGCCTGGCCAGGGCGATTCGTCCGAAAAAGTAGTCCGGGAACGACTCTATGACGCGGTCCAGAACGGCTTCGCTCTCCGCCGTTTTCCCCTGAAGTTGCAGGGCCATCGCGAGATTGTACTGGAGACTCGGGTGTTGGGGTTGTATCTGGATGGCTTCGCGAAAAAGCCGTTCCGCCTCTGCGGGCCGGTTGCTTTGGAGGGCCTCTACGGCCTGGGATGACAGTTCGCCAGCCCGACCCAGCAGTATCGCTTCGGCGCGAGGCTCTTTACTGATGAGAAAGCCAAACATCAATATCTCGGTCTGCTTCCCTTCAATCCACATCTTGACCGTCCCCGGTGGGATGAATTCGTGTTCCACCAGGATGCGCGCCGCTGCCAGCCGCTGCTCATCTGGATCGTAGGAAGCCAGGGCGTACTCTTTGAGCGCTTCCAGAAGGGTGGGGTGGCCGGAGAGGTCGGCCAGTCGGACGATGAACTCTTTGGTCTCCGGGGAGCCCCGTTCCAGAATCGGACGGGCCAGAAACGGCAGATGGGTGTGCTCATCCAGGTAGCGGCGAACGAAAGCCGCACCGCGCTCCTCCGGCAGAGAATGGGCCCGCTCCGCCATCTCGGCAAGACCCTTCAGTTGTCCTGAAGAAATCCAGTAGTGCATAGGAAGGGGCCATGGAGAGTACCGTTCGTGCGGCGGCCGCTGGAGATTCTCCAGGTTCTTTACAGCCAGAGGGAAATCGGCGTCGTGGGTTAAGGCCTTCCTCCAGAGGGACCGAGCCTTTTGCGTATTGCCCAGGCGGTACTCGGAGGCGGCCCGGCAGCAATAAAACAAAGCGGCCTCCCAGGGAGAAAGGTCGGCGATGGCCTCATCGTCATACTGAACGGAAACCACACCCTCGTCATCCCCCAGAAATGCCAGTGCTTCCACCTTCTTGACCCATACCTCCGGAAAGTCTTTCTGCACCGCTTTCAGTCGCTGGGCATACTGAAACGCCTTTTCGGGCTGACCCTGCAGGTAGAAGAACCGGGATAAGTTGGAGAGGGCGTGGTGGTTTTGAGGGTCTATATCCAGTACCCTTTGGGCAGTCTGGATGGCCTCTTCCAGGTCGCCCTCCATCCAGCATATCAGACTCAGGTTGTTGAGGGCGGGGAGGAAATTGGGATATTTGGCCAGCAACTTTCCGGCTATCTTTCGCCCTCTTGCGTATTCCTCCATCATCATACACAATCGCACCTCGTCGTGCAAAGCCATTATCTCCGGGTCTGCAGGGAAAGAGGCCCCGCTGATGAGAACTTTTAGGATCTCCTCCAGTTGCCTCACTCTCTCCTGAGCCTCGGCGGCCAACTCATGTTTCGGCCAGCGTTTCAGAAACTGACGGTACAACTGAAGGGCGAAGGCCGGAAACCCCATAATCGGACACACGCTCCCCAGATCAAAAACCACGTTCGGGTCGTTGGGGGTCAGGTTGTAGAGCGAATAGGTTGTCTTCAGATAATTGGGATAATCCTCCGTCTCAAAAAACACATCGGCCATCCGGCTCAGGACGCTTGGACGATTGGGGTAACGTTCATTCAGCGCCGTCAGGACATCCAGAGCCTCTCCATATGCTCCCTGTTCTATTAGCCGTTCAGCCCGGGCCAGTTCCTCCTGAAAGCGGAGGGGCGGGGCGGCAGGGAAAAGACGCCTCTTGACTTTCTTCGCCATGATTCATCTCCTAATCGGCTGATCACGCCCCTATCCACTCCGGTAGGCATGACGGATGCCGCCGTCCTCCCGGCGGCGCAGTGCCTCCGCCAGTTGGGGCGTCATCGCCGCGCCGAAGCGGTACTGGAAGGGCCACATGGTGCGGGAGTGGAAAATCCCCACCCGGTCGCCGTCCTGGAGGACCACATCCAACCCGGCGTCCAGGCCGGTGAAGGCCGCCAGCGCGCCGCTGACAAACACGATCCCCCGTTCCCCGGAGGGGATGCCCAGGTGCTTCAGCAAGTCGTCCAGCGTGGCCCCTTCGGGCATAGTGAGGTTCAGATGGGCATAAGCACCCCGGTCCTCTGTGCCGCCGTAGCGGGCCAGCGGGCCGTAGAGCCAGACGTCCAGGTGGATGGGTGGCATGTCGGTTCTCCGGGCTTGCGGGCGCAAGATAAATCGCAAGATAAATCTTGCGCTACTGTGGTTCTTCCAGGACGACGACGGTGACGCCGTCGCCGCCTTCCCCCTCCTCGCCGGGGCGGGCGGAGCGGACCAGGGGGTGGCGGCGGAGGAAATCCCGCACCGCCTGGCGCAGGGCGCCGGTCCCTTTGCCGTGGACGATGTGGGCCCAGGGGAGGCCCGCCAGCGCTGCCGCATCCAGGTAGCGGTCCAGGCTCTCCAGCGCCTCCTCCACCGTCTGGCCGCGCAGGTCCAGCCGGAGGGGGACCGAGGGGGCGGTGTAGCGGACGCCGGAGGGCTCCACCGCCGGGGGCGGCGGGGCGCGTCGCTCCAGTTCCCGCACCGGCACCCGTGCGCGCAGGGGGCCCACCTGGACCTCCGCCTCGTCGTCCGCCAGGGCCCGCAACTCCCCCACCGCCCGCAGGGACTTCACCCAGACGGCATCCCCGGGCCGGAGGGGGCCGGTGGGGAGCAGGGGCTCCGGGACCGGGAAGGATTCGGCGACCTCCGCCGCCAGGCGGGCCAGTTCGGCGGTGGCGCAAGATAAATCTTGCGCTACGCGCCACTGATGCCGCAGAGTGCGGGCCTCCTCCCGCAGTCGCTCCAGTTCCTCCTGCGCCTGCCGACGGGCCTCCTCCAGAATGGCGGCCCGTTCCTCGTCTATCCGGGCCAGACGGCGGCGGAGTTCTTCGGTCAGGCGCTGAGCCTCGGCTCGGGCGGCGTAGGCCTCGTCCCGGGCGCGCGCCGCCTCCAGCCGCAGCCGGTGCAGGTCCGCCAGCAGGTGCTCCGTCTGGCGCTCCTGGGGGGAGAGGAGCGCTTCGGCCCGGCGGACAATCTCCTCATCCAGGCCCAGCCGCCGGGCAATCGCCAGCGCGTTGGAGCGGCCCGGAACGCCGATGGTCAGATGGTAAGTGGGCCGCAGCGTCTCGGGGTCAAATTCCACGCAGGCGTTGCAGACGCCCGGGGTCAGTTGCGCATACGCCTTCAGTTCCGGGTAGTGGGTGGCGACCAGGGTGATCGCCCCCCGCTGCCGGAAGGTCTCCAGGAGCGCCCGGGCCAGCGCCGACCCCTCCGCCGGGTCCGTCCCAGCGCCCAGTTCGTCCAGGAGGACCAGCGAGTGCTCGTCGGCCCGGTGGATGAAGGAGAGGATGTTAGTCAGATGGGCGGAAAAGGTGGAAAGGGATTGCTCTATGGACTGTTCGTCGCCGATGTCGGCGTAGACGGCGGCGAAGACCGGGAGGGCGGAGTTCTCGTCGGAGGGGATATGGAGGCCGGACTGGGCCATAAGCGCCAGCAGGCCGACAGTCTTCAGCGTCACCGTCTTGCCGCCGGTGTTGGGGCCGGTGATGACCAGAACGTGGGTGTCCCCCTCCAGAATGACGTCTATAGGGACGACGGTGGCCGGGTCCAGGAGAGGGTGGCGGGCGCGGAGGAGGCGGAGGCGGTCGCGGTGACGGCACTCCGCTTCGCTGCGTGCCTCACTACGAGCGCCGTCGGTCATCATCAGCGGTTCTACGGCGTCCAGCGCGTCGGCGTAGCGGGCTTTGGCGAAGGCCAGGTCCAGGTCTGCCAGCGCGTCCACCGTCTCCAGAATCTCCGCGCCGCGCGCGGCGACGCGGGCGGAGAGGTCCGCCAGGATGCGCCGGATTTCCTGCTCCTCCGCGACCTGGAGTTCCCGCCAGGTGTTGCCCAGTTCCACCACCGGGAGAGGTTCAATGAAAAGGGTCGCGCCGGAGGCGGAGCGGTCGTGGACGATGCCCCGGATGCGGCCCTTGAAGTCGGCCTTGAGGGGGACCACGTAGCGGCCCTCGCGCATGGTGATGATGGGCTCCTGGAGGAAGGGGGCCGTCTCCGGGGAGGAGATGATGCGCTGGAGGCGGGCGATGAGCCGGTCGTGGACGGCTCGCAAGTCGCTGCGGATGCGGGCCAGGGCGGGAGAGGCATCGTCCCGGACCTCCCCGCGTTCGTCCAGGACGCGCGCGACGGCCTCCACCAGGTCGGGGCAGGGCTCCAGACGGGCGGCGATAGCGGCCAGGCGGGGGAAGTGCGCCTCCTGCCGGATGACGGTCTGCCGGAGCCGCCGGGCCGTCTGGAGGGTCTGGGCGATGTCCAGGAGGTCCGGCGGGGTCAGGACCGCCTCCCGCCGGGCGGCTTCCACCAGAGGGCGGACGTCCCGCGCGCCGCCCAGGTCGGTCTGGGGGTAAAGGGAGAGGAAACGGCGGGCCTCGGTGGTCGTCGCCAGGCGCTCCCGGATTTCCGCCGGGTCGGTGCTGGGGGTCAGGGCCCGGGCCTTTTCGGCTCCGACGGAGAAGGAGGCATAGGCCGCCAGCCGCTCCAGGATTTTGGGGAGTTCCAGGGTGTGCCAGTGTTTCATAGAGAACTACCCAGAAACATACAGGGCGTAGCGCAGGCTGTTCGCCTGCACTGACAGGCCTGGCGGCCTGCGCTCCGCAAGCCGTTGCCGTTTCTGACTTGCCGGAATGCGCCCTGCGCGATGGGGCACTCGCAAGATAAATCTTGCGCCACTTTGCGCTTCTGCCGATTTCCCGTACAATAATAAGGCCGACCCGTTAATCTGTCAAGCGGAGGAACCCCATGAAAGCGCTTTGCTTCTACGAACACGGAGACCTGGACGTGCTGCGCTACGAGGACGTGCCCGACCCTCAGCCGGGGCCGGGGGAGGTGTTGGTACGGGTGCGCGCCTGTGCGCTCAATCACCTGGACATCTGGGTGCGCCGGGGATGGCCAGGGCTGAAACTGCCGATGCCCCACTGGTGCGGGGCGGACGTGGCCGGGGAGATTGCCGCGCTGGGAGAGGGCGTCTCCGGCTGGGAGGTGGGCCAGCGGGTGGTGGTGGACCCCGGCGTCTCCACCACCGAGGACGAGTACACCCGCCGGGGGGAGGACTCCGTCAGCCCGGGGTACGTCATTCTGGGGGAGCAGATGCGGGGCGGACAGGCGGAGTACGTGGTCGTGCCCGCAGGCAACCTGATGGCGATGCCGGATGGGTGGGACTTCCCCCAGGCGGCCGCGCCGCTCCTGGTCTCCCTGACGGCCTGGCGGATGCTCATCCACCGGGCCCGCTTGCGCGCGGGGGAATCCGTGCTCATCGTCGGCGCCGGCGGTGGGGTCAACTCTATGGCCATTCAGATTGCCAAACTGGCCGGGGCCACTGTCTACGCCCTCACTTCCACCGAGGAGAAGATGGCCCGCGCCCGGGAACTGGGGGCCGACGTCGTCCTCAACTACCGGGAGGACCCCGACTGGCCGAAGACGCTCTACAAACTGACCGACCGGCGCGGGGTAGATGTGGTGGTGGATAATGTCGGCCGGGCGACGCTGGCCCAGAGTATGCGGGTGGTGGCCCGGGGGGGCCGCATCGTCATCGTCGGCAACACGTCCGGCCCGGAGGCGCAGATTGACATCCGCTTCATCTTCGGCAAGCAGATCAGCATCATCGGCTCCACAATGGGCAGCCATCAGGACTTCCGGGACGTGATGGCCCTCATTTGGGCCGGGAAACTGAAGCCGGTGGTGGACCGGGTGATGCCGCTGGCCGAGGGGAAGCGGGCGTTTGAACTGATGGAGCGGGGGGAGCAGTTCGGGAAGATTGTGCTGGTGCCGTAAGGCGCAGGACGCAAGGCGCAAGGCGCAGGGCGCAAGATAAATCTTGCGCTACGATAGGGCCTTCAGCCCGCTGCCGGTCAGTATGACCACTACCGTCCCCTCCAGGTGGGGGCGGAGGCGGTCCAGCGCGGCGACAGCCAGGGCGGAGGTCGGTTCCACGAAGAAGCCCTGATGGGCCAGACGTTCCCGGGCCCTCAGGGCTTCTTCATCCGTCACCGCCAGGAAGGCCCCGCCACCGGCGCGGACGGCCTCCAGGATGGCCCGCCCGCGCACGGGCACCGCGATGCGCACCCCCTCCGCAACGGTCTCCCCCTCCGGGACGGGGAGAGGGTCGGCGGCACCGGCTTCCCACGCCGTCGCCAGGGGCGCACAGGCCGCCGCCTGGACCCCGAAGAGGCGGGGCATCCGTCCCCCCAGTTCGGCAAACCCCTGGGCCAGCCCCAGAAGCAGGCTCCCATGCCCCACCGGAAGGACGACCGCGTCGGGGAGACGGCCCCCCCGTTGTTCCCAGATTTCGTACGCAATGGTCTTCATCCCGGCGTGGATGAGGGGGTGGTAGACGTGGCTGGCGTAGACGGCGCCCGAGGCGGCGGCCTCCAGCACGGCCCGGGCGGCCTGGCTGCGGGGGCCGGGCACGGTGACCAGTTCGGCCCCGTAGGCGGCAATCTGGGCCCGCTTCCCGGGGGAGGCGTGGGCCGGGACGTAGATGGTGGCGCGGATGCCGGCGCGGGCCGCGTAGGCCGCCAGACTGCACCCGGCGTTGCCGGAGGAGTCCTCCACCACATGCCCCACCCCCGCCGCCGCCAGCGCCGTCACCAGAACCGTCGTCCCCCGGTCCTTGAAGGAGCCGGTGGGGTTGAGAAACTCGCACTTCAGGAAGACGGGGCGGTCCCCCCAGCGGGCCTCCACCAGGGGCGTCATCCCTTCCCCCAGGGTGACCGGAGGGACATCCGGCGGTATGGGCAGGGCCTGCCGGTAGCGCCAGAGGGTGAAGTCGTCCCGCCGGATTCGGGCCGGGTCCAGCGCAGGCGTGCCGCGCAGGTCCAGCGCACCGCCGCAATCGCAGCGCACACGGGTCGGGTCGGGGGGATACGTCCGCCGACAGCGAGGGCAGTAGAAATCCGGTTCAGACATAGAGGTTGTTAAAGTACTCCACCAGCAGGGCATCCGCCAGCGGGTCCGGGAGCAGGTCCAGAATCTCGTTGATGAGGGCCAGTTCCTCGGGCAGTTCGGTGCCCTCAATGCCCACCGTCCCCATTAACTGCCGGAACGCCTCCTGCGGGTCGGGGCTGGCCAGCGCCCAGGCCACCATCGCCCGGACGTTCTCCGTATCTATGGGCGTGGCCCGCTTCACCTCCTCCACCGCCTCCCGCAGGTCGGCCAGCAGCGCGTCCACCTGGTGCGCGTTCCCGTAGTTCACCGAAATGTGCAGGCTGCGCGGGGTCACCGGGGTGGACGGCTGGGCCTGGATGTACCAGCCGCGCCGGGCCATCGCGTCCGCCAGTTGGAAGACGTTGACCTGATCGGACGTGAAGGAGAACATGCACATCGCGGGTTCGCCGAGGACCCGCAGTTCCGGTATCTCGTTGATGCCCCGGATGAGCCGCTGCGTCGCCTCATGCACCGTCCGCACGATGTGGCAGAAGCCCTCTTCGCCCAAGTAGTTCAGCACCGCCCAGGCCCCGGCCATCGGCCCGCCCGACTTGGTGCTCAGTATCGTCGTGTTGATGAGGGTGTAGGCGGTCGTCTCGGCGCAGGCGAATAACTGGTAGCGGCGAATCTCCTTATTGCGGTAGAGGACGGTGGAAGCCCCTTTGGCCGCGTAGCCGTACTTGTGCAGGTCGGCGGAGATGGAGGTGACGCCGGGCACGGCGAAGTCAAAATCGGGGACGGGAACCCCCATCCGGCGCAGGAAGGAGAGGTAGAACCCGCCCACGCAGGCGTCCACGTGGAAGAGCAGGCCTTTCTCCTGGGCGATTTCGGCGATTTCGGGGATGGGGTCTATCACCCCCTGGGACCAGTTGGGGGCGGAGGCGACCAGGAGGATGGTGTTGGGGGTGATGGCGGCCCGCATGGCCTGGGGGTCCACCTGGAACGTCCGGGGGTCCGTCTCCACCACCACGGGGCGGACGCCCAGGTAGTGGGCGGCCTTGTGGAAGGAGCCGTGGGCGGTGATGGGGAGGACCATCTCCGGCTGGGTGACCTCAGGCCGGTGGGCGCGCGCCCAATCGCGCGCCGTCTTCACCGCCAGCATGTTGCTTTCGGTCCCGCCGGTGGTGATGTGGCCGACGACGTTCTCGTCGCCCCGAAGCAGGTCGGCGACGGTGCGCACCACTTCCGTCTCCAGCCGGAGCAGGCTGGGGAAGACGGTGGGGTCCAGGGCGTTCTCGGTGAGGAACATGGTGTAGGCCCGGTTGACCACTTCGCGGACCTCGTCGCCGGGGTTGTAGACGTAGGCCCAGACCCGCCCGGCCTTCCAGTCCAGGTCGCGGGCCTTGAAGCGTTCCAGTTCGGCAAAGATTTCTTCTTTGGGACGGCCTTGCTGGGGTAGCGGCATGGTGTCCTCCTGAGTTGGGAAAATGGGGGGGCGGTGGCGGCGGCCCTACTCGCCCCCCGGCGCGGCGGCCTCCGACACCGGCGCGCCCTTTACCGCGCGCGCCCGTCCCAGCGGGTATTTGTACATACAGTAGGCGATGATGAGACAGGCGATGATCGGGGTGATGCCGATGAGGAAGCGGACCCCCCATACCGCGCTGGCCGGCTGGACGTCGCTCCCGGCAATGTATCCGGCGGCGGACATCACCGCCGCAAACAGCACCCCCTGCGCCGAGAAGGCCAGTTTGATGATCCCGGCATTCATCCCGAAGAAAATGCCCTCCCGCCGGTAGCCGTGCCGGGCCGCGTCGTCGTCCACAATCTCCGAGAGGACGGGGAACGGCATTATCATAGACCCCGCCAACCCCGGAGCCGCCAGAATCGTCCCCAGAAGGCCCATATAGAAGTTATGGGCGAAGGTCATCAGAAGAAATCCAGGGATAAAGACGAAACTGGCCAGAATCCAGGCCCGGCGGTAGCCCAGGCGGGGGACGATGGGCCGCCAGAGCAGGATGGAGGGCGCGGTCAGCAGGATGGGCACCCCCAGCAGGATGGCCTCCACGTCCCCCGGATTCATCCGCACCCCAAAAATTTCGGTCGGGCCCAGGATGCCCAGGGCGTACTTGCGCCAGAAAGGAAGCGTCGCGGCCAGGACCAGCCAGATGTACTCCTTCGCCATGTTTGCGCCCAGGAACCAGCGGAAGGGACGGCTGGAGAGGACAATCTTCAGCGACCGGAGCAACCCAACGGTGGTCTCCTCCTCCAGCGGGCGCTCCCGGATGCCGATGGTGGCGACGAGGTATCCGGCGGCGATCAGTGCGCCCATGATGGCCCCCATCCAGATGTACCCCACCGTATCGGCCAGGATGGGCGCCAGGATGTAGGAGAGCAACAGGGCAATGACCGCCAGCACCTCCCGCGCGGCGGAGAGGTTCACCCGGTCCCGCACCGTCGCCGCAATCTCCGGGAAGAGGGAAGTGTAGGCGATCCAGGTGAGGCTGTAGAGGCCGTCAAAAATGAAGAGGATGATGAAGAAATACGCGGCCAGTACAGCGGGGCTGTGTCCTGGAGGGGTCCAGAGGAAGAAGAACGAGAGGCCCAGGGGGATGGCCCCGAAGAGGACGTAGGGGACGCGCCGGCCCATCCGCGAGCGGGTGCGGTCGGAAATCTGGCCCATCAGCGGGTCGTTGATCGCGTTCCAGAAACCGTAGATGGTCCAGATGATGCCCGCCACCGCCGCATTCAGCCCCAGGATGTCCACGTAGTAGAACTGGATACGGTTGCCGAAGACCTGGTAGGCGATGGTGTTGGCGAAGTTGCCCATAGAGTAGCGGATGTAAAAGAGGGTGCGGCGGGAACCTTTCATCTCGTCTCCTTTGCGCTGATGGGGATCGGCCTCCCTGGGGGCAACCGCAAGGGTTGCCCCTACAAGCGCCGATTGGAAATCGGCCTTCCCTGGGCGCTCCCGTGCCGGGCGTCAACCTGCGTTGACGCTGGGCGGTCGGTGCCAATTGTAGGGGCAGGGCTTGCCCCTGCCCCAATGGAGGCAACCGCAAGGGTCGCCCCTCCATCCTCATCCCACCCCCTGCCCCCTCCCCTCTCCCGAACGAAGTTCGGGAGAGGGGAGGGGGTGCCGCCAAAGGCGGCGGGGGAGGGGTGAGGAATGCGGGCAGGCCTTGCCCCTGCCCTGTGGTGAGCGGCGGCCCGCCGGAGGCGGGCCGCCGCCCATCCCCCCTACATCCCCAGATACGCCTGGCGGATCTCTTCTCGGGCCGCGACCTCCCGGGCCGGCCCCTCCATCCAGATGCGCCCTTCGCTGAGAACGTAGGCGTAATCGCTGATGGCCAGCGCCATATGGACGTTCTGCTCCACCAGCAGGATGGTCAACCCCTCCGCCCGCAACTGCCGCATCGTCTCAAAGAGGCTCAGGGAAAGGACGGGTGAAAGCCCCAGGGAGAGTTCGTCTATCATCAGAACCTCCGGCTCCGCCATCAGCCCGCGCGCCACCGCCAGCATCTGCTGCTCCCCCCCGCTCAGCGTCCCCGCCTTCTGCTGCTGCCGCTCTTTTAGACGGGGAAAGAGGTCAAAGACCCGCTCCAGGTTTTTCCGGCGGTGGGCGATTGCCCGGCGGGAAAAAGCCCCCATCTCCAGATTCTCGGCGACCGTCATATCGGTGAAGAGTTGCCGCCCCTCGGGGACCAGGGCGATACCGGCGTTGGCGCGCTCATGCGGCGGGAGACGGGTGATGTCCTTTCCCTGAAAGAGGACTTTCCCCTTCCACGGACGGAGAAGTCCGGTGACGGTCCGCAGGAGGGTGGTTTTCCCCACCCCGTTGGAGCCGACCAGAGTGGTCAGTTTCCCCTCCTCCAGCCGGAGGGAGACCCCCCAGAGAATCTGAACCTCGCCGTACCCCGATGCGACATCCTGGACTTCCAGCACCGTGCTCATCATACCCCCTTCTCCGATGGCGGGCAGGCGTCGCTTTCCTCACCCTCCAGCAGACACCGGGCCAGTTTCGGGTCGCCCAGGTAGGCCTCAATGACGCGCGGGTCGTTGGCCACCTCCTGCGGCGTTCCCTCGGCAATTTTCTTCCCGTAGTCCAGCACAATCACGTAGTCGGAGATGTTCATCACCGCCTGCATGACGTGCTCAATCATCAGGATGGTCACCCCCTCGTCCCGGATCCGGCGCAGAAGGTCCAGCATAGCCGCCACTTCCGTCGGATTCAGCCCCGCCAGCACCTCGTCCAGCAGGAGGAGGTACGGATGAGAGGCCAGCGCGCGGGCCAGTTCCAGCCGCTTCTTCTGGGCGACGTTGAGGCTTCCGGCCAGTTGGTCCGCCCGCTCCGCCAGCCCGACCCGCTCCAGCACCTGGTCGGCGACGCGAGCGGCGGCGGCGTACGAGAGTCCCTTCCGCCCGTAGCACGCGCCAACCATCACATTCTGACGGACGGTCAATTCGTTCAGGGGACGGACAATCTGATGGGCGCGGGCCAGGCCCCGACGGGCGACCTCGTAGGGCGGCAGTCCGGTGATCTCTTCCCCCCGGAAAATCACCCGCCCGCTCTCCGGCGGATAGACCCCGTTGATGACGTTGAACATTGTCGTCTTGCCGGCGCCGTTGGGGCCGATAAGACCCAGAATCTGTCCTTCCGGCAGTTCAAAACTGACGTCTTGCAGGGCCTGCAGGCCCCCGAACCGTTTGGAGACGTTCTCTACCTGGAGAATCATCCTGCCCTCCTTATTCCAGCCATCGCCGCAGGACAGGGAACCGACGGCGCAGCCAGCCGACCAGGCCCGCCGGAATGAAGAGCACAATCAGCAGAAGCGCCAGTCCGGCGAACGCCAGGTGGAGGCTCTTGAAGAGGGGACTGGTCAGCAAATACCCCCGCAGCCGCTCGTAGGCTGCCGCACCCAGAACGGGGCCCAGAATCGTCCCGTTCCCTCCCAGCATAATCATCACCAGGACCTCAATGGACATGTGCAGCCGGAAAGCATCCCCCGGCTCCACGTTGCCATTTTTAAAGAAAAACAGGGTACCGATGATGCCGGGGAAGAAGGCGGAGATAACGTAAGCGATGGTTTTCGCCCTCGGCGTCCGCACGCCCATCACCATCGCGGCATCCTCGTCCTCCCGGATGGCCAGCAGCCCCAGCCCGAAGCGGGAGTTCTTCACGGTATAACTTACGGCGACTGCGACCAGTGTGGTGATAAGGAGCAGGGTATAGGTCAGCCAGAGGGCCTGAGGCGCGCCGCCGTACTCCCGATAGATGGCAAAATTGACGAAGAGGCCCGTGGGGCCACCGAAAGGGCGAAAGTTGTTCACAAAGGCCCGGGCCGCCTCGTTGATCCCGATGGTCGCCAGGGCGAAATAGGCCCCCCGTAGCCGCAGGACTGCCAGTCCCAGGAGCGCGGCCAGCAGCGCGGAAGTCAGTCCCCCCACCAGCGCCGCCGGAACCAGGTGCCAGCCGTGCCGACTGATGAAATAGAAGCCGGTGTAGCCCCCCAGCCCGAAGAAGACGATGTGGCCGAAGTTGACGTATCCGGTATAGCCCATCAGAATGTTCAGACTGGAGGCCAGCGCAACATACATCAGCAGGGTGAAGGTCATCTCACGGAGGGTGTCCTTGCGGACGACCAGCGCAACGCCTCCGCCTACCAGGATTAGCAGAAGGGGGATCCAGAAACCGGGTTGACGCCATGGTTTCATGTCCGTGCTCCTAAGAGGCCGCTGGGTCGGATGAGGAGAATGAGGACGAAGAGGGTGAACTCCACCACGGGCACCCAACTGACCGGCAGGACGATGGGGATCAGGCCCTCCATCGCACCCAGGATCAGGCCGCCCAGAAGGGCACCCAGGGGATTCCCCAGCCCGCCCAGGACGCAGATGACGAAGGATTTGGATTGATAGCCGCTACCGCTCAGAATAGTGAAGGGGAAGAAGGTGGTAATGAGCCCACCGGCCAGCGCGGCCAGGAGGGTGCCGATCCCGAAACTGAGCGCCAGGGTCTGGGCGGGAGGGATGCCCATCAGGGCGGCAGCGGCCCGATTGTTGGCGACAGCGCGGATGGCCTTCCCCGGCCGGGTGCGGTAGAGGAACAGATAGAGCCCGGCGGTGATCAGAACGGCCGCCGCCGCCGCCGCCAGCCGGGTGCCGGGGAGCGCCAGGACACCTGCCCGCACCGTCCCCAGCGAGAAATCTACATTATAGAGGGAAGTGGTGAAGACCGCCGTCCCGATGCCGATGACCATCATGTTGACGGCGAACGTAGCCAGCAGGCTGGAGAGGTATGGGGCGTTGATAATGCGGTGGACCGCCACGCCGTAGACCAGGAAGCCGAAAAGGAGGCTGGCGGGCGCCAGAAGCAGGAGGGCCAGATAAGGATTCAACCCCAGATGGGTGAAGGTGAGGTAGATACCGAACATCCCCAGCGCCATAATAGCGCCGTGGCTGAGGTTGATGACCCGCATCACGCCCCAGATGAGGCTCAGGCCCATCGCGGCCAGTCCGTAGACAAACCCCAACAGGATGCCATCCACCAGCGAAGCGAGGATTTGGGCCAGCATACGTCGCTCCTTCAGAAAAACCTCCCGCAGGCCCGGAGGGCCTGCGGGAGGAAGGGAGATTAGCGGGAAAGGGGATAGAGCGGCTGGGCGGACTGGGCCTCGGCCGGCCAGACCACCTGTTTGACCAGATTGCCCGCCGCGTCCTTCTGCCACTGGATGTAGACCATCTGGTGGGCGATCTGGAGGCCGTGCGCCTCGGCGGACGTGTCAAATTTGATCGCGCCGAAGAAGGTCATGATGGCCATCGCATCCAGCGCGGCCTTGACCTTATCGGTCTCCAGGGATCCGGCGGCCTCAATGGCCTTCTGGAGGATGAGGCCCGCCGCGTAGCCGCCCGCACTGTGGTAAGAGGGGTCTTCGTTGAATTTGGCCTTGTATGCGGAGACGAACTCCTCCACCGTGGGGCCGTACCACTCCAGCCCGGCAGCCTGGGCCGCCTCGGGCGAATACTTGGCCTGGGGCTCCCACTGGCTCGGCCCGATGATGCCCAGCGCGGCATCGCCCAGTTCGGCGAACTTCGGCTCCGGCGGGGCCACCAGCAGGGCAATGAACTTCACCGACACGCCCTTCTCGTACAACTGGCGGGCGAAGGTACTGCCGTCGGCGAAGTGGCCGCCACCCATAATGGCCTCCGTCCCGGCGGGAATCTTGTTGATGAAGGGCGCAAAGTCGGCCGTCCCGCTGTCGTACCCCTCAAAGAGGACGATCTCGTACCCCTTGCCCTCGCCGTAGGCCTTCGCCGCGTTGCAGACATCGGTGGAGAACTTGTCGGTCTCGTGGATGATGGCGACCTTCTTCACGGCGGCATCCAGCGCCCCCAACAGGTCAAACGCACCCGTCAGGTAACGGCTGGCCGGGGTGTAAGTCTGGTAGACCAGGGTGTAGCCCTTCTTGTAGGTGCTATCCGAGGCGGCGCCGGTGGTGATCATAATCTTGCCGTACTGCTCGGCGATGACCGCCGCTGCGTCCGCCAGGCCGCTGGAGTACGGGCTGATCAGAAAGTCCGCCTTGTCCTCGTTGATGAGGCGGGTGTAGAGTTCCTGCACCCGGTCCTTGTTGCTCTCGTCGTCGTAGAATTTGGCCTCAAAGAGGACGACGGACCCATCGGCCAGTTTCAGCCCGCCCGCCGCGTTGACCTGCTCCATCCACAGGGTGAGGCCGTTGATCTGGCGGGTGGATTCCACGTTCAGTTTCCCGGTCTGGGAGGCGGTGAAGCCGATGACCGCCTTTCTGACGACCGGGGTGGGGGTTGAGGCCTCCATAGCCGGCGCGGCCACCGTAGGGGCCACCGTGGGCTTGGGCGGCGGAGGGGTGGGCGTGGGCGTTGGCCGAGCACAGCCGACCACAAGAGCGACCATCAGCAACAGAGTCAGGGCAATGGGAACGCGTTTCATGGGATCCTCCTTTACCGGCTGAGTTTGCGTGGGGTTACGGTATGACGGCATGGGGAGAGCGACAGGAAGCCAGTATCATCCTCTGCGATCACCTCCTTTCCCGACACAGGCAAAGAGTGCGGCACCTCTTTGTGTTAGAAAAGTATATCACGGAATGAAAAACCCCGCAACCCCCTCTCCCGTTTCCCGTTTCCCGTTGGTAAACATCCGCCTCTATCTCCTCCCGCAGCGCCGGGTCGGTGTTGAGGTCCAGGGCGCGGCGAAATTCGGCCTGGGCCGATTCCCGCCGGCCCTGCAGGGCATAGAGGCGCCCCAGGTCGTAGTGGGCCACGGCCAGGTCGGGTTCCAACTCCAGGGCCTTCCGGAGCGCCTCCTCCGCCCCGGCGTAGTCCTGCGCGAACAGAAGGGCGCGGCCCAGCAGGGCATGGGCCGAAGCCGCCCCGGGCGCCAGGCGGACAACCTCACGGGCCGCCGCCACCCCGCGCGCATCCCCGGGGAACCGGTCCAGATAGAACCGCGCGACGGCTTCCCAGATGTGCGGGTCTTCCGGCGCCAGGCGGGTGGCTTCCGCCAGCCAGACGTCGGCCACCGCGTACTGCCCCAGGTCGGCGTAGAGGAAGGCCAGGTAGAGCGCGAAGGCTGGGTTCTGCGGGTCCAAGTCGTAGGCGGCTTCCAGATGGGGGCGGGCGGCAACGGGGTTCCCCTGGTTCAGGTAGTGGAGGCCCAGCAGGGAGCGGGCCAGGGGCGAATCCGGGGCCCATCGGACGGCGGTCTCCAGATGGACGCGCGCCGCTTCTGGACGGCCCACCTCTTCCAGCGCGCGTCCCAGCAGGGCGTGGGCGTCGGCAAAGTCGGGGGCCAGGGCGGCCGCGCGCCGCAGCGCCGGGACGGCCAGGGCCGCCTCGTCGTGGGCCAGGGCCGCCTGGCCCATTCGGGCCAGGCGGCCCACCGTCTCCCTCTCCGCCAGCGCGGCCCGCACCGCCTCCGCCAGCGGAGTGCCGGCGGCCTGGAGATGGGGCCGGGCGGCGACCGGGTCCGTGAGGGCCAGCAGGAAGCCCAACCGTTCCCGGGCCCCGGCGTCAGCGGCGTCGCACTCCACCAGGGTTCGGTAGGCGGCCCGCGCCGCCTCCTCCCGCTCCAGCCAGAGGTATCCCCGCGCGACCACCCGCAGCGTGTCGGGGTCACTTCGCAGGGCCAGCGCCCGCTCTCCCTCCGCTACGGCCCGCTCCCAATCCCCCTGCGCGGCGTAGAGGGCCGCCCGCAGGGCGGCTACCTCCTCCGCATCGGCCCCCCGCCGCTCCGCCTGGGCCAGCGCGTCCAGCCCCTCCTGGGGACGTTTCCAGTCCCGATACAGGCGCGCCAGCCGCAGGTAGGGAGTCGGGCTCTCCGGACGGGCATCCGCCGCCTGCCGGTAGGCCGTCTCCGCCGCCGACCGCTCCCGGGCCGCCGCGTGGGCGTCCCCCAGGGCCAGCAGGGCCGGGAACGGGTCGGGAGTCGCCGGGGGACTGGCCGCAGGGAGTGAAGCCGTTGGCGTCCTGCAGGCCGCCAGGAGCAACAGCAGGAGCAGGCTGACTCCGATTCTCACCCAAAGACGCAGAGGTGCAAAGAATATTTTTGTTATTTTATCCTGGTGTCTTTGTGTCTTGGTGTGAAATGATTTGTTCTTCCACCCGGACGCCCCGCTCCTCCAGTTCCGCCAGCACCGGCCGGTAGATTTCGGGGAGGACGGGGATATGGACCCCGGTCAGCCGGATGACACCCTGCAGGATGAGCCGGGTCGCGATGGCGGCGGGGAGCCCCACCGTCCGCGCCATGGCCGTATCGCCGTGGGGGATGCCGAAATCCACCAGCCAGGACCGAATCCGCTCCTGGCGGTCGGGGTATTCAGCCACGAAGTCGTGCAGGAGCACCACCATATCCCGCTCCCCAGGGGCATACTGCAATTTCTCCTGCATGCGGACGGCCAGGACGTCCAGAATCGTCCGCTGGGGCGGGAGGGGATCGTCGCTCAGGAGCCCCAGCCACTCAAAGCGGTCCAGAATGGGAGAGTCTTCGGGCAGGTTCAGGTGGACGGCCAGGTCCCGGCGCAGGTCGGTCGTCTGGGGCCGGCCGATCCATTGGGCCAGCCACTGCCGGTACGTCCTCCCGGCCAGGTCCTCCCGCTCCGTCAGGTCCAGGAGCCCCAGTTCCACGAACTTTTGCCAGGTCTCGCACCAGCCGGGGTAGCGGAGAGTCCCCCGGTACATCGTGCGGGCCTCCGGGATGCCGTAGAGTTGGATATAGGGAAGGGAGTCCCGGTTGGGGTACGCCTCCAGCACGCCGACGCCCTCCACCGGCACGGGGTGGCGGGTGGCGAAGAGGCGAGCGTTGGGGACTTCTACAATCTGACCGTCCTCCAGATAGCGGGCGTCGTTGCGGCCGGCCAGGAGCACTCCCCGGGGGCTCCAGGAGAACTTGTAGCCGAAGGGATTGGTATTCGCCTCCGGCGCGGGGAGACCCCCGCAGTAGGAGCGGAACGAGACCACCCGCCCGCCGCCCGCGTGGACCCGGTCAATCACCCGCATCGCGGACATATGGTCAATCCCCGGGTCCAGGCCGATTTCGTTGAGGAAGAGGACGCCGGCCTCCCGCGCGGCGCCGTCCAGGGCGCGCATTTCGTCCTTGACGTAGGAGGTGGTGACCAGGTGGCGGCGGTGGCGCAGACAGGCCTGGGCCACCTGCAGGTGGTGGATGTACGGGAGCATGCTGACGGCCAGGTCGGCTCCGGCAACCAGCGCGTCCAGCCGCTCCGGCTCCCGTTCTATATCAAAGGCCAGCGCCTCCCCGTTGGGACGGTCTCCGATCAGCGCGCGGGCCTTTTCCACCGTCCGGCTGGCGACGGTGACCTGGAACTCCGGCTGGTCCAGCAGATACTGGACCAGAGGTCGGGCAACCAGTCCGGCACCCAGAACGAGAATTCGCGACATCTGTCCTCCTTGTTTCATTCGGTCATTGGCTCATGGGGTCGTTGTCGTTCCGCATTCCTGCTCCATCCCCCCACATGGCTCTCCATCGCCCGGGCGAAGAGTTCGCGATCCTCGTCACGGATGATTTCTCCCGCCCGCTCCCCCAGGCAGGCCAGAACCTGCGGGAGATACGGGTCGGTGCGGAGGTGATGTTCGGCGATGAAGACCAGAAGTGGGCTGCTGGTCCAGGAGGCCCGCGCCCGCAGGGCGCCCAGTTGCTCCCCGATGAGGACCTCCTTTTCGTCAATCACCAGGATCAGCCAGAGGCCCTCCACCCGCTCCTGCGCTTCTTCGGATACCGGGGTGATGACCACCTGACCGCCGGGCAAGTCCAGCGGTCCTGGCGAATAGACCACTACCCGAACGCCCTTGCGGATGGCCTCCAGGAGGGCAGGGCAAAGGGGAGGGAAAGTAGCGGGCGTAAGGGAGAGGTAAATTTTCTGCCCGGCCTGGCGGATCATCTCTTCCGCTTTTGCGATGATGTTCTCCCGTCCCTCTATGTTCCAGACGTACTCCAGATCGGGGACAGCGGTCAGGGAGGAGAGGTCCTGCTGGAGAGAATGAATGAGGGCTTCGTGCTCCCGGTGGAGTTGGTCCAGGAACTCCTCCGGCGGGACGGGAGCGTATCGGATCACCCCTTCCTGCCGGAGACTCATCGCCGCCCCCCGCGCGATCAGTTTGCCCACCACCTCGTAAATCATAGAACGGGGGACGCCGGAGAGTTTGGAGAGTTGATAACCGGTGACCGGGTTCTCCCGCAGCAGGGCGACGTAGGCTTTGGCCTCATACTCTGAAAACCCCAGCGCCATCAGTTTCTCTATCGGGTCATTCTCCATCGCCGCTCCCTCCCGTGCCCGCTTTAGTGGTTAGCCAAATAACTACGCGAGTTATACCACAGTTGAAAATTCTGTCAAGTTGCCCCTGCTGAGGTTGGTTTGTCCCGAAATGGTCGGGCTTCCTTTGCCTGGCGGTATTGCAATGGGAACACTCGTCACCTTGCGGACGTCTGAAAGGTGGAGGCGCAAATCTGTCCCTCATTATTTAAATTAAAAATGAGGGACGGTTCATTTTCTGAACGAAATCGGTGGTAACTACCTACCCCCGATGGCTGGGATGCCCACTTCCGCCCGCCGCTGAAGCGGCAGGCTCAGATACCAAAGCCCTGACGGGCTATCCGGAAGCCCCCGAAGGGGGCTTCGCATCTGAGCCAGGGGCTTTTCGCCCAATGGTGTGAACATTTGCCCCCACCCCCCTTTATCCCCCCCTGACAAGTGTAGG
>CALDFY010000266.1 GCA_937942115.1 uncultured Anaerolineae bacterium
GCCCGTCCTACAGAAGAAAGGACTTTTGGGAGAAACACACATGCAGTTAGTCCACCATTTTCTGGAAACCAGTGCGGAACGCTTTCCGGACAAAGTCGCGCTGGTCTGCGACGGGCAGCGGCTGACCTACGCGGAGATAGAGGCGCAGGCCAACCGGCTGGCCCACGCCCTGCGCGCGCAGGGACTGGCGCGGGGCGACCGGGTCGCGGTCTGGCTCCCCAACTCCGTGGAGGCCGTCATCGCCATTTTCGGCGCGCTGAAGGCCGGGGGTATTTTCGTCGTCCTGAACACCACCACCCCGACCGAGAAAGTGGCCCGTATTCTGAACAACTGCACCGCCAGCGCGCTGGTCCTTCCGGCCCGTCAGGCCGAAGATGCCCGCTTTCTCCGCCAGGCCGTCCCATCGCTCCATACCGTCATCCTCTGCGGGGAGCCGCCGGACACCCCGACCGACCTGCCTGGTGAACGGTGGGACGAAATCCTGGACACCGCACCCCAAACGCGCCCACCCTGTCCCACCATTGACGTGGACCTGGCCTGTCTCATCTATACGTCCGGCAGCACCGGCGAACCGAAGGGGGTCATGTCCACCCACGCCAACGTCGTCTTCGCCGCGTCGTCCATCATCCGGTATCTGGAGAACACCCCGGACGATGTCGTCATCAACGTCCTGCCGCTCTCGTTTGACTACGGCCTCTATCAGTTGCTCATGGTCTTCCAGTTCGGCGGCCGGCTGGTGCTGGAGCGGTCCTTCACCTATCCGGCAGCGGTCCTGCGCCGGATTGAGGAGGAACGGGTGACGGGGCTTCCCGGCGTCCCGACTCTCTACGCGATGTTGCTCCAGATGAACCTGAGCCGCTTTGACCTCTCCTCCCTGCGCTACATGACCAACACGGCGGCCGCGCTGCCGGTGGAGCACATCCGTCGCCTGCGGGAGCGGTTCCCCTGGGTGCGGTTCTACTCCATGTACGGCCTGACGGAGTGCAAGCGGGTCTGCTACCTGCCGCCGGAGGAACTGGACCGGCGGCCCGGCTCCGTCGGCATCCCCATTCCCGGCACCGAGGTCTGGATTGAGGACGAGACGGGGCGGCGGCTGGGGCCGGGCGAGATAGGGGAACTGGTCGTGCGGGGCTCCCACGTTATGCAGGGGTACTGGAACGACCCGGAGGAGACGGCGCGGCGCTACCGTCCTGGCCGGTATCCCGCCGAGCGTCTGCTCTACACCGGCGACCTTTTCTACATGGACGAGGACGGATTCCTGTACTTCGTCGCCCGTAAGGACGACATCATCAAGACGCGGGGGGAGAAGGTGGCCCCCCGGGAGGTGGAGGAAGTGCTCTACAAACTGCCGGGGGTCGTGGAGGCCGCCGTCGTCGGCGTGCCGGACGAGGTCCTGGGGCAGGCCATTAAGGCCGTTATTGTCTGTGGAGACGGTGTTCGTCT
Organism: uncultured Anaerolineae bacterium; assembly: GCA_937942115.1. Classification (GTDB taxonomy): domain Bacteria; phylum Chloroflexota; class Anaerolineae; order B4-G1; family DUEL01; genus SpSt-77. The sequence continues at coordinate 1,444 of CALDFY010000266.1, forward strand.
CACCCGGCAGGACGTCCTTCGCCACTGCATGCAACACCTGGAGGACTTCGCCGTCCCCCGGTACGTGGAGTTCCGGGAGAGTCTGCCCAAGACCCCATCGGGGAAGATAGACCGGCGCGCGCTGGGCCTCACCCCTCCCCAGCCGCCTTCGGCGGCACCCCCTCTCCTGAACAGAGTTCAGGAGAGGGGAGGGGGTTGGGGGGTGGGGTGAGGACAAAAACATCCCATGTGCGGCATCATCGGCATCACCCACTGGCGCGGGGATGCCCCGCCCGATGAGGGGCTTCTCCGCCGCATGCTGGGCATCATCCGCCACCGGGGCCCCGACGAGTTTGGCCTCTACCGGGACGGACGGGCTGGCATCGGCTGCGCGCGCCTGAGCATCGTAGACCTTCAGACCGGTCAGCAGCCCATCCCCAACGAGGACAGTTCCCTCTGGATCGTCTTCAACGGCGAGGTCTACAACCACCCGGAGTTGCGGGCGGAACTGGAGCTGCGCGGCCACCGCTTCCGCACCCGCTCCGATACCGAGGTCATCCTGCACCTCTACGAGGAGCACGGGCCGCAGTGCCTGCACTACCTCAACGGCCAGTTCGCCATCGCCATCTGGGACGCCCAGCGAGGGGAACTCTTCCTGGCTCGCGACCGGCTGGGCGTCCGGCCCCTGTTCTATGTCCAACTCCCCGGCGGCCTGGCCTTCGCTTCGGAAATGAAGGCGCTCTTCCTGATCCCCGGCGTAGAGGCCCGGCTGGACCCATATGGACTGGCGCAGGCGTTCACCTTCTGGGCCCCCCAGCCGCCCCGGACGGCCTTTGAGGGGGTCCGGGAACTGCCCCCGGGCCATTTTCTGCGCGCCTCCGGGGACGGGCTCGCCGTCCAGCGGTACTGGCGCCTGACCTTCCCCCGCGCGGGGGCGGAACTGCGGATGTCCGAAGAGGAGGCAGCGGAGGAGTTGCGGGCTCTACTGGCCGACGCGACCCGCCTGCGCCTCCGCGCCGACGTCCCGGTGGGCAGTTACCTGAGCGGAGGACTGGATTCCACCCTGGTGGCCGCGCTGGCCCGACAACACATCCCGCACACCCTTTGTACGTTCTCCATCGCCTTTGAGGAGCGCGCGTTTGACGAGCGGGAGTACCAGGAATCGGCGACGGCCTTTTTAGGTACCGACCACTGGCGCACAGAGTGCACCAATGCCGACATTGCAGCCGTCTTTCCTCAAGTTGTCTGGCATGCGGAGGCTCCGCTCCTGCGGACTGCGCCGGCCCCCCTCTTCCTGCTCTCCCGACTGGTCCGCGAGAGCGGCATCAAGGTAGTGCTGACCGGCGAGGGTGCCGATGAGTTCCTGGGCGGCTACAACATCTTCAAGGAAGACAAGGTGCGGCGGTTCTGGGCCGCCGACCCCGATTCGGCGCTGCGCCCCCTTCTGCTGCGGCGCCTCTACCCCTACGTGGGCAACCTGGCCCGGACCGGCGACGCTCATCTGCGGGCCTTCTTCGGGAAAGACCTGCTGGCCGTGAACCGGCCCGGTTACTCCCACCGGATTCGCTGGCACAACACGTCCCGCCTGTGGGGGTTCTTCGCCCCTGAGTTGCTCGGGACGCTGGACGGCTACGACCCTGTAGAGGAACTGCTGGCTTCGCTGGACGGCAACCTGGGCGACTGGAGTCCTCTCGCACAGGCCCAGTATCTGGAAGTGACCACCTTCCTCTCTCCCTACCTGCTCTCTTCTCAAGGCGACCGCATGGCTATGGCCCATTCGGTAGAAGGACGGTTCCCGTTTCTGGACCACCGGGTGGTGGAGTTCTGCAACCGTCTGCCGCCCCAGTTCAAACTCAAAGGACTGCGGGAGAAGCACATCCTGCGGAAAAGCGCGGAAAGGCTGGTGCCGCCCGCCGTCTGGAAGCGGCGCAAGCAGCCGTACCGGGCCCCCATCGCGCCCGCTTTTCTGGCCCACCCGCCGGACTACGTGGAGGCGCTGCTGGCGCCAGAGGCCGTCCGTGTGGCGGGGGTCTTTGACCCCGACGCGGTCGCCCGCCTGGTCCGCAAACTGCGCTCCGGAGCGGTCATCAGTGAACGGGAGGAAATGGCGCTGGTGGGCGTCCTCTCCGTCCAACTGCTCTACCACCTGTTTGTAGAGCACTTCCCGCCTCAGCCGGTCCGGGAAGTTATCCTCACCCCACCCCCGACCCTTCGGGCCGGGGGGAGGGGTGAGGCCCCCCAGGAGGCCCTATGAAATACTGCACCCGTTGCGTCCTGCCGGAGACCTTTCCCGGCATCCGATTTGATGAAGAAGGCGTCTGCCAGTACTGCCGGGAAATGCCGGACCCGGAGAAACGGGCCGCGCAGAAGGCCCGAATGCGCGCCCGGTTTGAGGCCCTGGTGGAGGAAATCCGCTCCCGGCCCGGGTATCACGGCCTGATGGCCTGGAGCGGTGGCAAGGATAGCACCTACACCCTCTGGCTCCTGCGGGAGCACTACGGCCTGCGCATCCTGGCCTTCACCCTGGATAACGGCTTCACGTCCCCCATGGCGCTGAAAAACATACGGGTCGTTGCGGAGAACCTGGGGGTGGACCACATCATTGTCAAACCGCGCTTTGACCTGTTGCGGACCGTTTTCGTCGCTTCTGCGCAGCAGGACAGCCTCTACCCGCCCCGCGCGCTGGAACGGGCCAGCAGCGTCTGCAACTCCTGTATGGGCTTGGCGAAGGGTATCGGCCTGCGCCTGGCTCTGGAGCGGGGAATCCCCCTCCTGATTTACGGCTGGTCGCCCGGGCAGATTCCGCTGGCCTCCGCCCTCTTCCGGTTCACGCCCCCCATGCTCCGCACTTTCCTGCAGACGGCGATGCTTCCCCTGCAGACCATCGCCGGGGACGAGATTGCACCGTATTTCCCGTCGGACTGGCTGGTGCTTCGGGCTGCCGACCTTCCCCATAGCGTCGCCCCGCTGGCCTTTCTGGATTACAGCGAGGAAACCGCGCGGGCCCGCCTGCGGGCCCTGGGCTGGGAGCCCCCCACCGATACCGACCCCAACTCCACCAACTGTCTGCTGAACGCCTTCGCCAACCAGGTCCACATAGAGCGGATGGGGTACCACCCCTACGCGATGGAACTCGCCGGTCTGGTCCGGGAGGGGTACCTGAGCCGGGAAGAGGCGCTGGCCCGGCTGGAAACGCCCCCAGCGCCGGAGGTGATCGCAGCCGTGCGGGCCAAACTGGGCTTCCCACCCGTGACGGAATACGGAATACGGAACACGCCCCGATGAGAATCCTCTACATCACCCCCTACGTCCCCTCCCGCATCCGCACCCGGCCCTATCACCTGATTCGGGAACTGGTGCGACAAGGGCATCTGATCACCCTGTTGACGGCGGCGGCCTCGGACATGGAAGCGCAGGATGCGGAAGAACTGCGCGGCTGGGGCGTCCAGGTGGAGGTCTTCCTGGTCCCTCGCGCCCGCTCCCTGGGGAACTGCCTGCTGGCACTTCCCACCCAGGAGCCCCTGCAGGCCGTCTACGCCTACCACCCGGCGATGGAGCGGCGGCTGGCGGAGCGAGCCCGCAGCGGCGAGTTCGACCTCGTCCACATAGAGCACCTGCGCGCCGCCCGGCTGGTGCGGGTCGTCCGGGGCATCCCGACCGTCTACGACTCGGTGGATTGCATCTCCCTGCTCTTTGAGCAGACCCTCCAGCGAACCCCGCGCTGGACGTCCCGCCTGCTGGCCGTGCTGGACCTGGCCCGCACCCGTCGCTACGAGGCCCACCTGCTGGCCCGTTCCGACCGGGTTGTGGTGACGTCGCGGCGGGACAAGGGGGCGCTGGAAGCCCTGGCCCGGCGGTATCTGCCCCCCTCCGCCCGCCCGGCGCCCATCACGGTGGTGACCAACGGGGTGGACCTGGAGCACTTTTGCCCGCGGGAGGGACATCGGGACGGTCGGATGGTGGTCTTTACCGGCAAGATGAGTTACCACGCTAACGTGGCCGGGGCACTCTATTTCGCGCGCGAGGTGCTCCCCCTTATCTGGGCCCAGGACCCGGAGGTCCAGTTCTGGGTGGTCGGCAAAGACCCGCCGGAGGCCGTCCGGCGCCTGGCCCGCGACCCGCGCATCGTCGTCACCGGCACCGTGGACGACATGCGCCCCTACCTGGCCCGCGCGGCGGTGGCGGTCTGCCCGATTCCCTACGCTGTGGGGATCCAGAACAAGGTGCTGGAGGCAATGGCGATGGGGACGCCCGTCGTCTGCACCCGCGCGGCGGCGGAGGGGCTGGAAGCAAGGCCTGAGGAAGACCTGCTGGTCGCCGATAGGACGGCAGAGTTCGCCCACCACGTCCTGCGCGTGCTGGAAGACCCGGCTCTGGCAGAGCGCCTCGCCGCCGCCGGACGGCAGTATGTGGAGACCCATCACGACTGGGAAGCGATTGCCGGACAACTGGTGGCGGTGTACTGTTCGTAGTCAGCCACGGAGCGCAGCGGAGTGGCGTTTGGGACGGCACTCCACCTCGTTCCGTGCCTTACTACGAACAAAGCGGAGTGGCGTTTCCGCAGGAATTTTTAGTGGTTCATTCACCACAAGCATACCCTCATCCAATATGCTATGTACAGGCTATTTATTCAGGAGGATTCCGATGAGTCAACTCCCTCCCCCAAAGAGAGTCTCAGTGATGACCCGTCGCCCCGGTTGGGTCATGTCCCGTCAAGCGGCCGTTATCCTGATCGCCCTCGGCCTGGCCCTGATGATGCTCAGTATCGTGCTGGCTGTGAATAATACCGGCTCCTTCCCACCCGCTGCGGAGCAGATTGACCGGGGAGAGAGTTACAGCGGCACCTATACTGATACCCGCACCGCCGACGGCATCTACCGGGTGCTTCAGGAAGCCTATGTGACCGGCACGGCCGGAACCCGAACCGATAACCCGAACGAGTTCACGACCTACGGCACCTACACCGGCGTCATTGCCTTTATCCCCTACACGATGCCGCCAGAAGGGGGATACATCTACCGGATCGCCCCCTACATCTTCCAGACAGGAACGACCCAACTGCGCGTCGCCCTCTACGCCGACACCGACGGCTCCCCTCGCCTCCTCCTCGCCCAGAGTGAGGTGCTGACGGTCAGCGATGTCCTCACCCAACCCGGCTGGCTCTGGTTTGAGATTGAGCCCCAGCGGATTCCAGGCAACACCCGCTACTGGCTCGCCTACCAGGCGAATAACGACCAGGCCAAACTGGGCTGGAAGAGCGCTTCCACTGAAGAGGAAATCCGTCAACGGCCATGGGATTGGGGGCCTTTTCCCAACTTAGCCGGAACGGTCTGGGGTGGCACCTACCGTCGTCCCTGCTTCGGCATCGCTTATACGGCCACTCAGTATGCGCTGGATACCTCCTACACCGTCCCGGTCACCCCGTCTCTGGATGCCTACACCCTGACGGTGCGCGGCGCTACGTCGGGTGAACCCTTCAGCATCACTGCCGACGGAGAGCCCGTCGGCCTCATTGTGTACACCCCGACCGCCCACACCGCCTTCTCCGACGACATGGAAAGCGGCTCCGGCGGCTGGATAGCAGACGGGTTCTCTCTGGTCCTCTCCGGCACTGGCTACTACAGCAGTCCTGCCCACTCCTGGTGGACCGACGATGTCCCCTACGCCAACACCGCTACCCTCACCTCCGCCCCTATCACCATCCCTTTCAGCGCTCGCGATATGGAACTCCAGTTCTGGATGCGGATGGTCTCGGAGTTTGGATGGGACGGCGGGTGGCTGGAGTACCGGATTGGGGATGAGAACGGAGACTGGTCTCCGTGGTCGGAGATTGCCCTCACCGACATCATCAAAGGACATTACAACTGCATCCTGGGCGCCCCCACGGGCTGTCAGGGGCTGACCCACCTGAATTCCGGCCCCCACAACGGCTGGAGCGGGGAGGGTGAATTCCTCATTGGCACCATTCGCGTTCAAATCCCCCTCTCCGCCACCGGGCGCCTCATCCAGTGGCGCTGGGTCTTTGAATGTGATCCCATTGGCAATAGTGGAATCATAACCGAGCCCAACGGCTGGTGGATTGACGACGTGCGCGTGGTTGGAACCACGTCCGAAGATACTGTGCTGGTCTGGCCCCTCCCCGTCTCGGCGGCCGACGACGGGCAGGTCATCGTCCGCTTCCAGGACACCCTCACCAACACCTACCCGGACCTCCTGGGCATAGATTGGATTGAGGTGACGGGCGTCCTCTACAACCGCGCTCCGGTCGTCACCGTGACCTTTCCCAACGGTGGGGAGTACCTCAGCGGCACCCAGACCGTCACCTGGACCGGCCTGGACGTCAACGGCGACGTCGTCACCTATAACATCTACCTGAGCCTGGATAACGGCGCGAACTGGTCGGATAGCCTGCACGAAGCGGTGTATGCCGAGACAGGGGCCCCGGCCGTCCACTCCTGGACCGGTTTCAACACCGCTGCGTTCAGCGATTGCAGCCAGTGTCGGCTCCGGATTACGGCCTCAGACGGCGAAACCAACACTTATGACTTCTCCGATGCGACCTTTGTGATAGACAATACCCCGCCCGCCGTCACCCTCACCGCCCCCAACGGGGGCCAACTCCTGCGCGGCGGCGATACCTTCACCATCACCTGGACGGCTACCGACCACCACTTCGGCCCCACCCCCATCGCCCTGGCCTACTCCACCGACGGCGGCGCCACCTACACCCCCATCGTCACCGCCACCGCCAACACCGGCCAGTACCTCTGGACCGTCCCCGAAGTGGAGACCACCACCGTCCGCGTGCGGGTCACCGCCACCGACCTCGTCGGCCACTCCGCCGCCGATGCCAGCGACG